>JAYSUQ010000073.1:0-5389 GCA_043718985.1 Bacteroidota bacterium
TGATAAATACTTAGTAGTAAACGATGTTAGCGTTCCAACATCGCCAGTTGAAACTTTTGCAGTGTCGGGGAGTGGTTATACAAAAATACAAATAGCAAACCCAACGGCACAAGCCGATGCGTTTGATGTGGTGGATGTTGCCAATAATAAAGTAAATTTTAGAGTTAAAACAAATGGTTTTGTATTTGCCCGCGAGGTAGAAATTAAAAATACAACGGCTGTGTTTCCTGATTATGTATTTGCAAAGGATTATAAATTAAAATCGTTAACCGATGTTGAAAAATACATTAACGACAACAAACATTTGCAAGGCTTTGAAAAAGGAGAGGTATACGATGCTAACGGCATTAAAACATCTGAATTAATATATAAGCAACAAGAAAAAATTGAAGAGTTAACACTTTATATTATTGCATTAGAAAAACGAATGAAAGCCATTGAAAATTCTACTTCTAAATAAAAATAATTACCATTTTAATTTAAAGCCAATGAAACTTATTTTATCAATACTAATCACTTTTTTGTGTACAAATATAGTTGCACAAAACGCCATTAAGTTTGATTACGATGCAGGTGGAAATTTGACCCAGCGTTACATACAAGTATTTAATTTTCGTATAGCACCACCTGTAAACGATTCGTTATTAACATTTAATGTATTCCCAAACCCATCAAACACACACATTAATTTGGAGGGAGGTTTAGATAAAGATACTAAAGTAGCACACGTTAAATTATATAACATTAATGGGCAAACCATGTTAACCGATAACTATTATGGCGAATTACGCACCTATAAATTTAATGGCTACCCAGCAGGTGTTTATTTTTTAGAGGTACACTACTCACGCGAACGCAAAAACACATACCGCATTTTAATTACCCAATAATTTTAAACACACCTTTTATGTTTTCATTAAAACGTATATATCAATTTATTATAACAGTAGTATTTGTTATTAGTTTTACAACTAAAGCGCAAACTACATTAAACACAACACAAACAATACCAGTTGATGAAACCAAGCGCGACCCAAACTCAATAAAATTACAATCGGGTTTTAAATATGGTGCTAGCGCAAGTGGCAGTCGGTTAACCTTGCAGGTTAATAATAATCCAAGTTATGTTGAGAATGGGTATAACTCATTTTTAATTAATGCGTGCGTGGATCCAAATAAAAAAACGCCACTAGTTGGTGAAATCGAAGGAGCCTTTTCTGTTTCACAAAACGGATCTGCAATGTACGAAATAGCAATTAAAGTGAGCCCAGGTACAGCGGGTATTCAGCCTAATCTTAAAATTATTTATTCAAGTGGTAATGGCTCAAGTGTGTTAGGTTTAGGCTGGGGCTTATCGGGCTTATCATCAATAACAAGAGTAAGTAAAGTTCCGTATTTAGATTCTAAATACGCCGCAGTTGATATGACCATTAATGACGTTTATGCAATCGATGGTAATCGCTTAATGTTACGAACGGGTGCATACGGACTTTCCAATTCAACATACGGAACCGAAATGGAATCTTTTTCAACAATTACAGTCGTAGGTACACTTTATAATAGCCCTAATTATTTTACAGTTGTTGATAAATCAGGAACCGTTACCGAGTATGGAAATACCGTTACTTCACCAAACTCAAAATTAACAGGTGTTGCAGATAATACACCTCTAGCTTGGAATGTAAGTAAAATTACAGATGCGTTTGGTAATTATATGACGTATCAATATAAACAATTAAGTGGCGAAGTTGTTATTGATAAAATATTTTACACTTTAAATACGGCAGCAGGTATTACAGCACCTTATGCCGAGGTTTCTTTTGACTACATTACTAAAACCGAAAAAAATACAAATTTTATTGGTGGCAGAGAGTTTAAAAACACTCAACTTTTAAAAACGATCACATCTAAATACAACAATGAATTGGTTAAAAAATATGTGTTCAATTACGAGTTTGATTATAATTCAATGCTAAAAGATGTAACAGAAATTAATCAAGATGGAACAGAATTAAACCCTACTTCTTTTTGTTATGCAAATCCTTATGATAACACCAGGGGTTCTTATGCGGAGCATAATTTAAATATATACGACGGCACTCCATCAAAATATAATACTTTAAAAACAGTATTTCCAGCCGATTTTAATGGCGATGGTTTTACGGATGTATTAGCTGTTCAAATAAAAAATGGCACATTACATTATGATATTTTAAATAACAATTACGATGTAAATTTAAACTATACTACTAACACCAATCTCGATTTCTCTACCGTTTATAATAGTACAAACAATAATAATCCAATTACAACTACAAGTGTTCTCGCTTCGTTTACAATGGATAGTGATTTTAATAGTAAAGATGAGGTATATAATTTTTTATTAGACAATACCGACAATAAAAAATATTATATTCAAAAAATATCTGATGTTGGCATAAATCCTTCTATCTATCAGTTTGCAACTATAGCAACAACACCACCTATTTTAACAAACCCAATTGTCGCCTCAAATCCTATAAAATTTTATTATGATTTAAATGACTATACGGGAGATGGAAATAACGATGAGGTTATTATTGATCCTGAAAATATTATACTTAAAAGTTCTCAAGGCAATAATTTTAAAAATTTAATAGGTGCTACATTAGCTCGCCCCTTTGATTTTGATGGAGACGGAGTAGTAGACATAATTATTTTTAAAGATTTAACAACAAGTTTATCAATCGAAATATTAAAATTTAAACCCTCCTCAAGCACATTTGAATCAGTTGCGTCCTCAACAATTCCATACGATGGAAATACAACACAAGATTTATTAAAATTGATTTCAATTGGCGATTTTAATGGCGATGGTAAGACAGATGTTTTACACTTAAGTCAAAACAAATCAACAATGTCAATTATCTATTCAGACGGTATTCAGTTTAAACCGTCTCAATTAGTCCTCAGTTTTACACCACTTACTACAGCAACAAATTACGACATATCTTCTCCCGATTTTAATGGCGATGGTATTAGTGATGTAATTTTTACCGATGCTGTAAATGCGGGGCAACCAGCTAACTATCAATCTTACTTTTCTATTGGCGATAAATTAATAAAAGGATTAACTACAAGTGGTAAATTTAACGATAGAGTTTATCAGGCAGTAAAGTATAATTATACCTATAACGGAGTTTATAACTCATTTTTTAAAACAGAAAAAACAACAGCATACGAATATAGTTTCGATTTTGATGGGGATGGAATTTCTGAAATTATGACCATTGATGGCGTGCAAGTAAAAACATTAATAGACAATTCAATATCTTCTAAAGTTCAGTATTTACATGGCGTTTTAACTGGTTTAAAAAAACGTATAATGTTAGATTATGCAAACACCAATGTTTTTAAAGACCATACAGGCACTGTAATTTATTCGGGAGAGCCATATTCTGTTGGAGATATTAGAAGTGTGGTGCCAAAAGCATATGTTGTGCGCGAGGTAAGGTATTTAGAAGGAGGAAACCCGTCCTATAACTTTAAAGAAAATTATTGGTACGGCAATGCAGTTTTTCATAAATACGGCAAAGGTTTTTTGGGATTTCTTGAAACGGCAAAATACGATTCGGGTACAAATTTTTTTACAAATACAAAAACAGAACTCGATCCAGCAACTCATATGCCTCAAAAAATAACTCAACTAAACGGCACAACTAGTACGTTAGGTTTAAACTTACAGCCATTTTCAAATTACACTAATAAAACTATTTCAATTTTTCAAATTACACCAATTAATAATAATGCGATATTTATTGCACCCGCTTCAATAGATACAAAAGATTTGTTAAACTCCACCTCGAGCATTACAAATTACAGCTACGACTTAACTAAAGCTGGTAATTTAACATCTAAAATAACCTTACATGGCTGGTCGGGTGTTACAAATCAAAGTAATATTAAATATGAATCGACTAACTATACTTACCAAACAATTGGAGGTATTTTTAAGCCATTAAGCGAAACATATCAATCAACACAAAATATCCCTACAACAAATACGCCTTATGTCAGAACAATTGATTATGTATTTGATAATCAAAAACGCTTAACAAGTATAATTAAAGACCAAGTACAGGCAGCACTTTATCAAACAACTAACTACAGTAATTTTAACGCATTTGGCTCACCTCAAAAAACTGAAATTGTTACCGCTAATGCGCAAAATCGAATTACAGAAAGTGTTTTCGATGGCACTGGTCGTTTTGTTGTTTTAAATAAAAACGTATTAAATCAAACCCAAGAGTTTGTTTATGAACCTAAGTATGGCTCTTTAATACAATCAAGAGATATAACTGGTTTAATTAGCAAATACGAATACGATGGCTTAGGCCGTTTAGTAAAAACAAAACTACCAAATAATACTATTAACACAATAACTTATTTATATGAAGCTACAACAGGCCTTTATAATCAAAGTGTTTATTCTCAAACAATTCGTAATGAGGGCACGCCTTTTAATAAAACGTTTTATAACTCAATTGGTTGGGTAATGAAAACAGAAACAGAAGATGTAAAAGGCAACCTTATTATTGCAAATAATGTTTATGACGGCTCATCGCGGTTATTAAAAGAATCTTCCGAACCCCATTACAGTTCGGTTTCATTACAGCCAACATATTTAACAACTAAATTTACGTATTTTGATAAATACCTGCGCATTACAAAAAAAGAAACGTTTTTAAAAACAAATGCAAACACACCAGCTTATACAAACCAAAATATATTTACCGATTATACCTATAGTCCAATTACCCAAGATTTTTCAGTAAACTATGGCTTTCATCCGAAAATAGAAACCCTTACCGATAATACCTTTAAACGCATATCAAAAACTTACAACGGTGCTGGGCAGTTGGTTAATATTAAAAATCATTCGGCAGAAGCGCCCGAAAATCCTGGCGGTATATCTACAGTATCTACCGATTATCAAATTACAGAATATAATTATTCAAGTAATGGTAACCCAAATAGCGTAACATTGTTTAGCACCCAAAATACCACACCAATTATACATACGTTTAATTATAACGCTATTGGCGCACAAACCCAGCTAACCGACCCAAGTGCTGGTACTATTAATTATAAATACAACACCCTTGGCGAATTAATACAGAAAGACGATGCTAACGGTACGTGGTATTATAACTATGACAATATCGGTAGGTTAACGTTTAAAACTGGTTCAACTTCGGGGTTAACAACCTATCAATATGTTAATGCTGGTAATGGCTTAAATCAAATAGAAAAATATGGCTATCCGATTATCACACATTGATTTGATTAATAAAAACAGGCTTATATAATTTCATTTTCATAGATAGGTTTATTTAATACCGCTTGTTTG
>JAYSUQ010000074.1:0-5386 GCA_043718985.1 Bacteroidota bacterium
CTTTACTATTATTTGTTGCTTTTGATTTTGGGTTAATGCAAATTAACTACACAAGTTGGCTGTGTTTTTTACCTCTTTTTTATTACTCTAATAAAGTAAAAGAACCTTTAATTTAGCTCTTCAAATTTTTGAGTTAAAAATGCCATAGCTGCACTTTTATCGTTTACAATAATACCATCTAAAATCGCATCACGCAATGCATTTTTTAAATCGCCTACTTTTTTACAAGGTTGTAAATTAAAAATAGTCATTATTTCTTCGCCAGTAATTGGTGGCTGCCAGTTGCGAATATTATCTTTTTCTTCAATTTCTTTTAACTTTAAACGTACTAATTCAAAATTTTGCAAATAGCGTTTAACTTTGTTAGGGTTTTTTGTAGTAATATCGGCTTCGCACAATGCCATTAAATCATCAATATCATCGCCAGCTTCAAACAAAACGCGGCGCACTGCACTATCCGTTATTTCGGACTTAGCTAACACAATAGGTCGCAAATGCAGCAGTACTAGTTTTTGCACATACTTCATTTTTTCGTTTAAGGGTAAGCGCAAATTTTCAAATATTTTTGGAGTCATGCGTGCTCCTTTATCTTCGTGGCCATGAAACGTCCAACCGTGTTCGGGCTCAAAACGTTTTGTTGCAGGTTTTGCTATATCGTGTAAAATAGCTGCCCATCGTAACCACAAGTTGTCACTTTTTTTAGCAACGTTATCAAGTACCTCTAATGTATGGTAAAAGTTATCTTTATGCGATTTTCCGTTTATAGTATCAACCCCAAAAAGTTTTACCATTTCTGGAAAAATTAAATGTAACAACCCTGTATCAAACAACAGTTTAAATCCTACCGATGGAATTGGCGAAAGTATAATTTTGTTAAGTTCGTCGGCAATACGTTCTTTTGATACAATATTAATTCGGTGTTTATTTTCGCTTATTGAGTTTAACGATTCTTCTTCAATAGTAAAATTTAATTGTGATGAAAAGCGAATGGCTCGCATCATTCTCAGTGGGTCGTCGCTATAAGTAATGTTTGGTTCTAAAGGCGTTCTAATTATTTTTTGTTCTATATCGCTAACTCCATTAAACGAATCGAGTAACATTCCAAAATTATGTTTACTTAAGCCAATTGCTAAAGCATTAATGGTAAAATCCCTCCTGTTTTGATCATCAGTAAGGGTTCCGTTTTCTACAATTGGTTTGCGTGAGTTACGGTTGTAGGATTCTTTTCGGGCACCAACAAACTCAATTTCTAAATCGTTGAGTTTAACTTGTGCTGTCCCAAAATTTTTAAATACAGATAAGTGAGCCTCTGGTCCTAATTGCTGATGAACCAACTCGGCTAGCTCAATACCTTTACCTACTGTTACTACATCAATATCTTTATTAGTGCGATTTAAAAAGATATCGCGTACAAAGCCACCAACAACATAAGCTTCAACATTTAATTGATTTGCGCAATTGGCAATAATTTTAAAAATTGGTAATGTTAAATGTTGTTTCACAAGGTTAATTCAATTATAAATAACTATGAATATTTAATTAATTTATCTTCAAAAAATAAATTATGATTAGCCGCGTGTATTTTTATGTTTATAAGTAACTCCTCGCATCCATTATTAATAGTAGCTTTTCTTATCTCATCAACTAAACTAAAAATTTGAGAATAGGTTCCTTCAACAACGGTTTCAAAAGGGCATACTAAATGTTTAATACCCGATTTTTTAATTATTTCAATTGCATTATCTATTAATTCAATTTTATTAACTGCTGTTTGCATTGGTAGTAACTGTATTGCAACATTTAGTGTTAATGTATCCATATATTAAAGATTTAATGCGGCTAATTTAATTGCCATCGTATTTACTAAATTACTTAACTGCTTATCTGCCATTGCTTTTATAAACGGGTTAATATCGCCCTCTATATTAACATTAACCATATTAGCTGTTTGCAAATTAATGTGAAGTGTAAACACAAATTTAGCTAAACCTAATGTTTGATATGTAATTTTTGATTTTGGTTGTTTATCTTTTAACTGAATAGTTAATGGCATTAAGCCTTTTATACCAAAAGAACATTGCGTATTGGTACATTCAAAATTTTCAATTTTATCTTGTGGTAATAAGTGTTTAAAGTTTTCGAAATTTTCCATCAAGTCAAATAAATTTTCATTTGATGAGTTTGTTTGATGCGTTTCGCTAACTATATTAAAATATGCCACTTAAATTGATAATTATTGTTTCCACGAAAACGGACTAACTCGCCATTGCCTTAACGAATCCATATCGCTATCAGTAATATAATTTTGTTTTAATGCAACCTCAATTAATGTGTCGTAATCGCATAGTGTTGATGTAGGGCAATTGGCTTTTTTTAAATTTTGGGTAGCTTCATCAAAGCCATAAGTAAAAATTGCTAACATACCTTTAACGTTGCACCCTTTTTCGCGCAAAGCCTCAATTGCTTTAATACTACTGCCAGCTGTAGATATCAAATCTTCAATCATTACTACATTTTGGCCTGATTCTATTTCGCCCTCAACCATATTTGTTAAACCGTGTTTTTTTGCTTCGCTACGCACGTATACAAATGGTAAACCCATATCTTGTGCTACTAATGCGCCTTGTGCAATGCCGCCTGTAGCTACGCCTGCAATTACATCGGGTTTTGCAAAATCGTTATTTATAACATTAACAAATTGTTGGCGTATAAATGTACGTATTTGTGGGTACGATAATGTTTTACGATTATCGCAGTAAATTGGAGATTTCCAACCACTTGCCCACGTAAATGGGTTTTCGGGTTGTAATTTTACAGCTTTGATTTGTAATAAAAATTCGGCAATTTTATGCGCGCCATCGTCAAAAGGAGTCGTTGTCATATTGGCACAAAAATAGAAGTATAAACAGTACAATTGCTATAAAATTATGAACACAACTATATTTTTTCATAACAAAACAATTTTGATTCAAGAAAAAAGTCAAAATAATGATTATCAATTAATTATAAATGCAAAAGGATTAAAAAAAGATGAGCTATTTAGCGAGTTTAAAAAATTTATAAACCAAAATCATTATCAAACTTTGGTTTTTGAAACAACAAATCCTGAAAAAAAAATTGATGATTTTAAAAAAGCATTTAAAGTTATTTATGCCGCAGGTGGGCTAATTAAACAACACGATAAATACCTTTTTATATTTAGATTAAAAAAATGGGACTTACCAAAAGGAAAATTAGATATGGGCGAAAGCCCAGAAGAGGCTGCTATTCGTGAATGTGAAGAAGAGTGCGGTATTACTAACTTAACCTTAGGTGCTGAATTAGAACCTACGTTTCATATATATGAGCACAAGGGTGGTTATGCTTTAAAAAAAACATATTGGTACAATATGACTACAACTCACACAGGGCCTTTGGTGCCACAAATTGAGGAAAGTATTGAAGAGGTAAAATGGTTTGCAATAACTGATATTGAAACTAACGTTAAAGGCAACACTTACCCTGCAATTTTAAATGTTTTAAAATCAATTTCTGAAAATTAATTTTTATTATACATTTTTTGTTGTTAAAAAATAATACAAAAAAAGCCTCCATCATTAATTGATGAAGGCTTTTTTTTAGTGTTTTGAATTTATTTATTGTACAATTAATTTTTCAACTCCTTTGCTATTGTTACCAGTTACAGCTATTGTATAAATACCTGCTTTTAAATTAGCAATGTTTATGTTTTGGTTATAAACACCAGCATTTAAATTTGAATAATTTTCTGTTGCTACAACTTGCCCTAAAGCGTTTGTAATGTTAACAACATAGCTTTCGTTTTTTGTAATTACAAAATGCAAATTAACTTGGTTGGTTGCAGGGTTTGGATAAGCTTTAAAAACAACTTCGTTAACGGTATTGTTTTTTAAACCAGTAACTAAATCAATATTTTGTTGCACACTAACAAGTGCGGTTGAGTTATCGAGTGTTTGCAAACCTGCAGTTACTAAATGCTGGTAATTAGCTGTTAATATCGGAAATTTTGAAGAACTATGGTAATAATTATAAACAGTTTGATCAACCGAACCTGTTACCAATCCAAAACTTAAACTAAATGTGATGTTTTGTACCGATTTAACTCGTAAACAATTAGTTAATATTGTTACCCCGTTAATATCTAAAGTACCTGTACCATCGGCAGTAGTTACTATACTACCTGTAAATGGGCCACTCATACCTGCTGCAGTTATTGTACCGCCAACACCATCATTATTAGTGTAACCAAATGCTACAGGGTAAACAGATACCATTGCAGTGTTACTAAAATTTAAATCGTAAAAACCACCATCTAAACCACGTACCTCTAATTGGCCTGGAGTAGATTTGTAGTAGGTTACCGTTCCACTCGCATCAACCGATGCAACTGTTGCACCTGTAAAGTTAGCTGAGTTAGTAAATGTACTTGGTGCCACATATTTAATTGTATCTAAAACGCCGTTATCAATTGCTTGAGTAATTGCCCACGTAACACCATTACCCGTTACTGTATTTGGCATATTAAAGCCTGTTGTATCTAAACCTTTTGTGTAATAAACATCGCTAATAATGGGCTCGTTTGTGGCTTGGGTTAACGTAATTTGAGCATTTACGGTTGTAAATACCATTAGTGAAAGGGCAATAAAGTAAATTTTTTTCATGTAGTTTAATTTTTTAGTTTATCAAATATACATTTTTTTACTAAAAAATTAACCCGCTGTAAAAAAAGCTAATGCCACCTTTTAACAAACCAAAAAAAACTAAATTTCGGTTTCAACAAATGTAATACCTAAGGTTTCTAACTCATTTAACATGGGTTCGTAAATATCTTTTATAATAGGAATTTGCACGCCATACAATTTGAATTTACCTGTTAAAAAATTTTTAATTGTAATTGCTAAAGGTAATCCAACTGTTTTTGCCATTGCAGTATGCACTTCATCGTCGCCAATTACAACTACCGACGAGTTTAATTTTTTTGTTTGATTATTTAATACGTATTCAAATTGATGTTGCATTACAATCATATCTTTATCGCCTTGTTTTAACAACCACTTTTCCTCTAACAAATGCTGCAACAATTCGGCTGGCGAACCTTCATTTAAAACAATTAGTTTATTATCAAATAATTCTAAATACTCTAACTTAGTTAACACCTCCTCATCAAAATCATTACCCATAAAGGCAATTAATTTATTTTTAACGGTTTGTGGGCCGTTTGGCAAAAACGATTCAAGTAATTGTGTGTAGGTTAGCGTGTTTGTGTTTTTAATTTTATATGAATCGTCGGTTAATCCTAATTTAACAAACACATTCCAAGCTTTGCAATAACCAGGCATACGCAAAGTGCCACGTAACATGGTGCTAG
>JAYSUQ010000075.1:0-16227 GCA_043718985.1 Bacteroidota bacterium
TAGAGTAATAATTGCCTTCATTTATTAGTATGTTTTTTTTTCGTAATTTTTTTTGTTTTATAATATCGGTATAAGTGCCAAAAATATTACTAATATAAAATGCGCCAAAAAACGACATCGAAAATATTGAAAACCCGTTTTTAAATCCAAATTTTTTAACTGTTTCAAAAGTTTGTAAACCATAAATTGCTTGGCTAAAAAACGACACAAATGCACTATTAGGTTGCCCGCCATACCACTTGCCAAGGCCTGGCACAATTGCCGATAAAACAGCACCTAACACAGGTTTTTTATTTTTTATTTTTTGATAATACTGTAAATCACCTTCTAAATTTGGTAAAAAATTGGTTAAGATTAAATGTTTTTTACTATCGAGCTCAAGTAAATTAACTATTAATTTTTTATTTGTAGTTGTTAATGCAACTGTATCTAAAGCATTTAAAAAAGTGTTTTGTAAATATTGATTTTCGTTTTTAAAAAAATATAAAATTGTATTATAAACTGCAGCACTATCATTAAAAAAAAATTGAGGTTTAGTTGCCAAGTAACCCGTTAAATCGTTTAGGTTATTATATTGTAAATTATACTTTGCTTTATGGTAATTTAAGGTATCGTTTACAGCTAACGATTTTAAATAAAAACAATGTTCGGCTTTAAGCTTGTTGTTAGATAAATGTGAAATAAAATTTAAATTAATTTGCCCAACTAAAGCACTCGATAAAAATAAAATTGAAAATTTAAACCACATTGTATTAATTAATAATGTAATTAATAATTTTATCGTTTTTAATATAATTGCTCGGATAATCTTTTTTTACACTGTGCGCGCAATTTTGTAACTGATTTAAACCCATCAAAAAACCTCTTAAAAAACCGTAATAATTTATAGATTGTTTCATGTTTTCTGAACAACTAATTTTATATAAACAATTAGCCTGTATTTGTTCTGATATAAAATTTTGATAAAACAATAATAAGTGTTTTGATAAACTAAACGGTTGTTTTTGTTGCTGTATTGCTTTAGTATTTATACTTATGTTCGCATCAAACAAAGCGTTTGCAAACACGGTATCGTTTACATAACTTACTTGCGCATTGCTTTTTAAATTAAGCAGTAATAAAACTAAAAACACATAATGCATAGTGCTAAAAATAAGTAATTTATTTTGTTTAATTATTAATAAAGTAGATGGTATATAAACTAAAAAAAGTAATTTTACGCAAAAAAAATTTTTTATGATTCTACGTATCGTCTCTATTTTTTTGCTGTTAAATTTTATAAAACTTAAGGGTCAAGAAAAAACATTTTTTAATAAAACAGGTAAAGTTTGTGCTGAAGCCGAAGCTTTTTATTACCGAACTAAAACAACAGGTAACACACATAAAAGTTATTATGTAAATGGCAACGCATTGTTTTTTGAAGGTTTAATTACTACTGCAAACAACAGTAACGAAGAGTTAAACATTTATGCCGACAAGTGTATTTGGTATTTTAAAAACGGAAATAAAAAACAAATTAAAAAATTTAATAGTAACGGATTAGAAGAAGGCACGAGTCAATTTTATTACGAATCGGGAAAAATTTGTAAAGAAGTTGAAATGAGAAATGGCAAAACAGCTTCGTCGAAATATACCGAGTATGATGAAGATGGCAACAAAAGCACTATTTTTAGTGACGATTTTGATAACAATACTAACGATTGGGATGTTTATACTAGCGATAAAAGCATGGCAACAATTGAGGATGGTAAATTTAAACTAACATCGCTAACGGTTAATGGTAGTGCTCGTTATATTAATTTTGGAGCCATTGGCGATAACTCGGTTATTGAGGCAGTTATAAATACCGAAAATTTAAAGGCCGATACAAAAGCGGGTTTAATTTATGGATTTAAAAATTGGGATAATTACAACTTCTTTTTAATATCGGGCACATCAATGTATATTGGGTTTGTTTACGAAGGCATAACCCAATTAAACACCGAGGGCATGTATGCATCAAGCATTATTAAAAACGGTACAAATAATTTAAAGGTTTTAGTTACAAGTCAAAAAGTAATTTTTTCGATTAATGGTGAGTTGCAATACACTAAAGATGAAGTGAAAAATTATGGCAATAATTTAGGCTTTTTAGTTACAGGCAAATCATCTATTACGGTAGATAAACTCACACTAAAAAATTCTAATTTAGATAACACAAACACTACAATATCAAAAACTGATGAAGATATAAAATCAACTGGTTCGGGAATTTTCGTTTCAAAAAACGGATATATTGTAACAAATTATCATGTAATTAATGATGCAAAAAAAATTGTTATTGAAACAACAACTAATAATTTAGTGCAACAATTTAATGCAAAACTTATACAACAAGATAAAGATAACGACCTTGCTATTTTAAAAATAACAGATGAAAATTTTAAAGGACTAGAAAATATAAATTATATCTTTAAGCCTATTGGCGGTGTAGATGTGGGCGCGAGTGTTTTTACAATGGGTTTTCCGTTAGCATTATCAGGTATGGGCAAAGAGGCAAAATATACCGATGGCAAAGTAAGTTCTAAAACTGGGTACGATGGCGCTATTAATTCTTTTCAAACATCAATACCCGTTCAACCTGGTAATAGCGGTGGGCCAGTTTTTAATACCGATGGCGATTTGGTTGGATTAATAAATGCATCTGTAAACAATACCGATAACGTATCGTATGCAATAAAATTAAATTACATTAAAAACTTAATTGAAGTTATAGGCGATATTGAAACCCCAACAGCTAGTAATTTAAAAACATTAAGCAACGAAGAGAAAATAAAAATAATTTCGAATTACGTGGTACTTATTAAAATTAAATAATCGTTTAAATTATATAAAGTGAAAATAATAAATAGTGTAATAGTTGTTTTAATTTGTTTTAACACCAGTACGGCACAAATTAATAGTTTAGATGATGTTTATACGCCTAAAGGCAGCGTGTTTTCTGAAACAAAAAACTCATCAAGCTCATCAAACAGTAGTTTAAATGATTACCCACGGCATTTAATTAAATTTCCGGTTGCCTTAATGCCACGAGGAATTGCAGCATTACATTACGAATTAAAAGTTCACGAAAACATAACGTTGCAAGCAGGGGCAGGTTTTAATTTTAATAAAGATAGGGCATTTCAATTATTAGGTTCGGAACTTGAGTTATCGAGCAGTCGCGAATCTGGACAAGTTTCTATAAACGATATTTATACAAGTTCAGAACACGAATCTAATGCACCATATTTTTTTATTGGCCCAAAATTTATAAGAGAATCAGATTGGTGGGAAGGCTACTCCTACATTGAGTTAGGTTATAGACACTATAATAACAAGTTAAAATACACGTTTCCTAACAGCTATGGAAACACAGCAAAATTTGTAGGTAGTAATTTAATTGAAATGTCGCAAAATCAATTTTTACTTACATTTGGCACACAGTATTTTACATCTGGTAAAATTGCTACCAGCCACGAATTTTATTTCGGATTAGGCATGCGTAACATTAATTACAATCCAATATCATATACCGAAAGTTATGATATTAACTCAACTAATTATGGCACCATTTATAAAGCATCTGCCGAAAAAAAAACGGTAACTAACTTTTTAATAACTTGCGGTTACAACTTAGGAATAGGTTTTGGAAAGTAATAATTCTAACAAAAAGCACTTAGCACGCCACCCATTAAACCCATGCAAATTGCCCAGTAGCTAGCATTAACGGCAACGTACTTAAAGCTTTTTTGCTCAAACAATGCGTTAATACTCATAATTGGTAATGCAATAAACAAACCAGCTATGGTGCCATGTAATGCTCCGTGTTTAAATGTGCGGTAACTAGTGCCGTATAAATCCATTAGTTGTTTTAATAACTCAGATGATTGTGACCCAGCTGTATTAAAATCGGGCTGAAAAGATAATATTGACGCGAAATGAGTTTGATGAATTACTACGGCTTGCATAATTATAGCTAACATAAACGAAAACAAAAATGTTAAACCAAAAACTTTTGCCATGTTTGCTTGCTTACCTTTTTCTGGCGTCACACCAGTTTCATTCATCCAAATAGTACCAAACGTTTTTGGATTATACCAAATAAAACCAACGATTAATGGAATTAAACTTGCTAAAAAAATTACTAAAAAATTCATATTATTGTTTTTTAAAGAGTTAGTTAATGGTAAATATAAAATTATAATTTCAACTTTAACAAATATGCTAATTCACCATTTTATTTAAAAATTAAATTTATTTTTTTAAATCAATGAAAATTAGAGCTGTTGTATTAAAACTACAAGTTTAGCTTTAATCCTATTCATCGACTGTAATAGATAATTTATAGGTAGTTAAATTTTGTTTATCCAAAACGCATAAATTACAGTGTAATTTACAACTCGCGCCTCTTTATTTAGAATGATTATAAATTAACTTAAATGTTAATAATAATTAAATTTCGTAACCATCGTATGCAACATTCTATTATTTTTGTACGCAAATTTTTGTCATTAAAGTGTCATTAATTCACCACAAAACAACAAAATTAGATATAATTCTATGCAACATAATATGTCTCATTTCTCTTTAAAATCCTTATTTGGCGCAGTTTTTCTGTTCTTTGCTTTTTCTTTTGGGCTTAAAGCTCAAGATGGCCAAAAACTATTTAAACAAAACTGTGCAGTATGCCATGCGGTAACCGACCAAAAGCTTACGGGCCCAGGTTTAGCAGGTGTTTTTGATCGCGCACCAAAAGGCGATTGGTTAAAAAACTGGATTATTAATAATGAAAAATTAATTAAAAGTGGCGACGCCTACGCTAACAAAATTTATAACGAAAATGGTAAGGCTGCTATGACTGTTTTTGAAGGGCAGTTAACCGACAAAGATGTTGATGCTATTTTAGCTTACGTTAAAAACCCGCCTGCAGATAAAAAAGATGATAAAACTGCTGTTGTTGGAACTGGCGAAGAAACTAAAGAAGAAAAAGGTGGCATTGATGGAATGTATTTATTGCTAGGCGGTATTGTAGTTATTGCAATTATAATTGGAGCTTTACGTAGTGTACGTCATTCGTTACAAAACTCAAACAACCGCCAAGCTGGTAAGCCCGAAACTGAAGAGTTAACCTTTGGGCAAGAAGTAAAACAATGGATGGGTAATAACCGTCGTTTAGTTGCTGTTTTTGTTATAATATTATTATTTGTAGGAATGAAGTCGTGTTGGAATGCTTGTTATAATTTAGGTGTTTATTACAACTACAAAACACAAACAGGTTATAAGCCCGAGCAACCAATTAAATTTTCACACAAACTGCACGCTGGCGATAACGAAATAGCTTGTCAGTACTGTCATAATTCAGTAGAAAAATCTCGTCACGCAGGTATTCCTTCAGTAAATATTTGTATGAACTGTCATAAAGGAATTCAAAAAGGGCCGCAATACGGCGAAAAAGAAATTGCTAAAATATATGCGGCCTCCGGTTTCGATCCTAAAACAGGAAACTACTCAAATCCCGAAAATCCAATTAAATGGATTAAAGTTCATAATTTACCCGATCACGTTTACTTTAATCACTCACAACACGTAGTGGTTGGTAAACAAGAGTGTGCAACTTGCCATGGCGATTTAAAGAAAATGACTGTTGCCGAACAAAAAGCACCATTAACAATGAAATGGTGTATTGAGTGCCATCTTAAAACAGAGGTTTCGATGGTTGGTAATGCTTATTACGATAAATTACACAAAGCATTAAAAGAAAAATATAAAGGACAATACGATGTTAAGTTAACAGTTGATAAAATTGGCGGACTTGAATGCGCTAAATGTCACTATTAATAAGTAGAAACCGGTAATTACAAGAAATATCAAAGATGACGATGTCAAAAAAATATTGGAAAGGTTTGCCTGAATTAACAGACAGTCCCGAATTTTTACAAAAGAAAAATAACGAGTTTGCTGAGGCTTTACCTATGGAAGATTTTCTAAAGGGTGATGACTCTTCTTCTAAAGGAACAAGCCGTAGAGATTTTTTAAAAGTAATGGGTTTTTCAACGGCAGCAGTTGCTTTAGCGGCTTGCGAAACGCCTGTTAATAAATCAATACCCTATGTTGTTAAGCCCGAAGAGGTAACACCTGGTGTTGCTAATTTTTATGCATCTACATTTTATGATGGGCACGATTACGCATCTGTTTTAGTTAAAACTCGCGAAGGTCGTCCTATTAAAATTGAAGGGAACGAATTATCAAAATTAACAAATGGTGCTACAAGTGCCCGTGTGCAATCATCAGTATTAAGTTTATATGACGGGGCTCGTTTAAACGGTCCGTTATCAAAAGGTAATGCCACCACTTGGAAAAATGTTGATACAGCAATTGGCACTTCATTATCAACAGGATCAAACGTAATTTTAAGTTCATCTATAATTTCTCCATCTACAAAGGCAGTAATTGCTGAGTTTGTAGCTAAACATCCAAACACCAAACACATAACTTACGATGCCATTTCTTATTCGGCTTTAATTAAAGCAAATAAAAATGTATTTGGTAAATCTGTGGTTTCTTCTTACGATTTTTCAAAAGCTAAAACCATTGTTTCTGTTGCTTGCGATTTTTTAGGAACTTGGTTAAGCCCAATCGAATTTGCTAATCAATACAGTAAAACTCGTAAAGTAACGCGCCAAAATTTAGAAATGAGTAAGCATTACTCTTTTGAAGCAACGCTATCTTTAACTGGTGCAAACGCAGATGAACGCTACATGGTTAAGCCATCAGAATACGGAAAAGTATTAGTTGGATTATATAATGAGGTAGCAGGTGCACTAGGTAACGCTAAAGTTACTGAAGCTAAAGTTGCTGATGTTTCGGCTGCTAAAGCAATTTCAAAAATTGGTAAAGAATTAGTTTCAAATAAAGGAAAATCGTTAGTGGTTTGTGGTTTTAATGATGAGGCTTGCCAAACGTTGGTAAATGGCATTAATAAAATGTTAGATAACTATGGCAAAACTGTAGATGTAGAAATGCACTACAATTTAAAGCAAAGTGATGATAAAGAATTTATTGAATTAGTTGCCAATTTAAATTCAGGTAAAATTAATACATTAATGACGTATAACTGTAACCCAGTATATACAGCTCCAGCATCATTAAAATTTGAAACAGCTTATAAAAAAGCTGCTGTTAAAGTTTCATTTTCTCAATCGTTAGATGAAACATCTAAACTAGCTGATTTTGTTTGTCCTGATCATAATTACTTAGAGTCGTGGGGCGATGCAAACCCAAAACGTGGTCATTACTCATTGCAGCAACCTACAATTAATCCAATATTTGCGGCTCCCCGTTACGAAGGAACTCGTCAAGTTCAAGATACGCTACTAAAATGGTCGGGTATTAAATCTGACTACTTAACATACTTACAGGGCTATTGGAGTAATCATGTTTTTTCTCAACAAGGTAGATTTTTAGATTTCCCTTCGTTTTGGGCAAACACGTTACACGACGGTGTTTTAAAAGTATCTGTTGTTAAAGAAACTCCATTTGTACCTGTTCAAATTGACTCTACTGGCAAAGTAATATCAACAGGTGTTGCAGCAATTGTTAATGAGTTAGTTACAGATACACTTCCGCACGTTGCGACTCCTTCTGTTGAAGCACACATAACAAATTCTGAAATTGTATCTACAAATATAACTGTAGATTATAATAAATTAGCTACAATGGCTACATCTTCAAAAGGTGGGGCATTAGAGCTAATTGTATATGAAAAAGTAGGTTTTGGAAATGGTACACAATCTAACAACCCTTGGTTAATGGAATTGCCCGATCCTATTTCTAAAGTAACTTGGGATAATTACATTACAATGTCTATTCCTGATGTTAAAGCATTAGGATTAAACGAAATGTTGCGTCAAGATATTGAAGGCTCGATAGTTGATTTAACTGTAAATGGTGTAACAATTAAAGTTCCTGTATTCCCCCAGCCAGGTCAAGCGCCAGGTACTATTGGTTTAGCTGTTGGCTATGGCCGTACTGCCGAAACTATGAAAGTAGCCTTCGGAGTTGGTCAAAATGCATATCAATTTATTACCGTTTCTGATAATACATTACAAAATGTTGCTTTATCAGTTACAGTAGCAAAAACTAACGAAAAACATCAATTTGCTTCAACTCAAATTCAACACACTATTATGGGGCGTGAAGAGTTTATTTTGAGAGAAGTATCTTTAAACGAATATAAAGAAAAAGATAAATCGGTTTGGAACCCAGCGGCTGAATTACCAGTACATGGTGGTGGCAAAAAAAATGTTTCTGAAATAGATTTATGGGCCGATCATCCTCGTATGAATCATAAATGGGGTTTAACCATTGATATGACTTCATGTATTGGTTGTGCAGCTTGTGTTGTTGCTTGTACTGTTGAAAATAACGTGCACGTTGTTGGTAAAGAGGAAGTTGCTAAAACACGCGATATGCACTGGTTGCGTATTGATCGTTACTACACTTCTGACATGAATAAACAAAAAGCTGCAGAAGAACACGTTGGAACAAAACAAATGTATATTGATATGGAAAACCCTTCGGCTAACCCGAAAGTAACTTTCCAACCAATGATGTGCCAACACTGTAATCACGCACCTTGCGAAACTGTTTGCCCAGTATTAGCTACTTCTCATAGTACCGAAGGGTTAAATATGATGACATATAATCGTTGTATTGGTACCCGTTACTGTGCAAATAACTGTCCGTTTAAAGTTCGTCGATTTAATTGGTTTAATTATATTGACAATGATATGTTTACCGATTTTAATCCAGCTCAACAAGATTTAGGCCGTATGGTTTTAAATCCAGATGTAGTTGTTCGCTCACGTGGTGTAATGGAAAAATGTTCGATGTGCGTACAGCGTTTACAAGCAGGGAAACTAGTAGCTAAAAAAGCAGGCGCTCCTATAGTTGATGGTGCAATAAAAACAGCATGTCAATCGGCTTGTCCTACAAATGCAATCATGTTTGGCGATGCGAACGATGAAAATTCGGAAGTTACAAAGTGGAGAAGTGATGATAAAAATTATGTGTTGTTAGAAGAAGTAGGTGTTAAACCAACGGTATCTTATTTATTAAAAGTAAGAAATCAAGATGAGGGAATTCATACTGAAGAACACGCTGCGGTTAATCACGAACAAAAAGCTGATGCTCATAAAGAGGAACATCATTCATAATTTTAAATTAAGTATTAAAAAATTAATAATCATTCTGAATTAAAATAATATGCACGCAGAATCACACATAAGAGACCCACTAATTTTAGGTAACAAAACTTACCGTAACATTACCGATGATATTATTGCTCCTATAGAGGGTAAAGCAAACAGATTATGGTATATTTTATTTACCATTGCATCGTTAGCATTTATGTGGGGTATTGGCTGTTTATCTTACACGATTGGTGTTGGTATTGGGGCTTGGGGTTCTAATAACGGTGTTGACTGGGCTTGGGATATTACAAATTTTGTATGGTGGATTGGTATTGGACATGCTGGCACATTAATATCGGCAGTATTATTACTATTTCGTCAAAAATGGCGAATGGCTATTAACCGCTCGGCCGAAGCAATGACTATTTTTGCCGTACTGTGTGCCGCTATCTTTGTAACATTACACACTGGCCGCCCTTGGTTAGATTATATGTTATTTCCTTTACCAAATCAATTTGGTAGTTTGTGGCCTAACTTTAACTCTCCATTATTATGGGATGTATTTGCCGTATCAACATATGCTACAGTATCTATCGTATTTTGGTACATTGGTTTAATTCCCGATTTTGCAATGATTCGCGATAGAGTAGTTACTCCCCGAATGAAAAAAGTATACTCTACTTTATCGTTTGGTTGGGGCGGAAGCGCTCGTCATTGGTCTCGGTTTGAAGAGGTTTCATTAGTATTAGCGGGTTTATCTACGCCTTTAGTTTTTTCTGTACACTCTATTGTATCGTTTGACTTTGCTACATCTGTTGTTCCAGGTTGGCATACAACAATTTTCCCTCCATACTTCGTATCAGGTGCAGTTTTTTCTGGATTTGCAATGGTTTTAACATTAATGTTAATTGTACGTAAAGTTTATAAATTAGAGCATTACGTAACAATTAAACACGTAGAGTACATGAATATTGTAATTATAGTTACAGGTTCAATAGTAGGTGTAGCCTATTTAACGGAGTTATTTATGGCTTGGTACTCGGGTGTAGAGTGGGAACAATATGCGTTTTTAAACAGAGCAACGGGTCCATTAGCATGGAGCTACTGGATTATGATGACATGTAATGTAATTTCTCCTCAATTATTTTGGTTTAAAAAAATTCGCACATCTTTAGTAGCAACATTTATGCTATCAAT
Organism: Bacteroidota bacterium; assembly: GCA_043718985.1. Lineage (GTDB taxonomy): Bacteria > Bacteroidota > Bacteroidia > B-17B0 > Aurantibacillaceae > UBA4416. The sequence continues at coordinate 10,410 of JAYSUQ010000075.1, forward strand.
AGTTGTAAATATTGGCATGTGGTTTGAGCGTTTTGTAATTATAGTTCCAACATTATGTCGTACTTATTTACCATCTACTTGGAATACTTACACGCCTTCATTTATTGATGTTGGTATTTTTGTAGGTACTATTGGAATGTTCTTTGTTTTATTTTTATTATACTCACGAACGTTTCCAGTTATTGCTCAAGCAGAATTAAAATCAATATTAAAAGCATCGGGCGAAGCCCAAAAAAAAGCATTAGCCGAACACGCACATTAGAAAATTATAAAAATTAAACTATAAATTTTTTAATAACTTAATCAGATTTAAAAAAGTATATAGTTAGAGTATTAAGAAAATAAGTACACCCTTAAAACTCGCCACTAAAAACTAATATAAAATATGGCAACTAAACAAATTATACACGGCATTTTTGGAGACGAGGTTCCAATGCTGGATGCTTGTAAAAAGTTACGTTCATCGGGTATTCGTATTAACGATGTATTTACACCATTTCCAATTCACGGAATAGATCCAATTGTTGGCGTACCTCGCACTCGCATTGCAATTTGTGCATTTATTTATGGTATTACTGGCTTAGGTTTAGCTACTTTAATGATGTGGTATATGATGATTAGCGATTGGCCAAATGATATTGGAGGTAAACCAAATTGGGCTTATTATTTTAATATTCCTGCTTTTATCCCAATTTCTTTTGAAGCTACAGTTTTTTGCGCAGCCCATGGTATGTCGTTAACTTATTTACTGCGTTGTTGGTTAGTGCCTGGTGCTAAAGCAAAAAACCCTGACCCAAGAACAACTGACGATAAATTTATGATTTATTTAGAGTTAAATGAATTGCAAACTAAACAAGCAGACGAAATTTTTCGTGCTACAGGTGCCGAAGAAATTAACTACAAAGGAACCATTACAATTGAACCTAAATATTAATTAGATAACTATATAAACTGATGAATATGTCTTACAAAAATCTTAAACTAATAGCTTGCAATGCGCTTGCAGTTATGTTGGTAGCGGGTTTTACATCGTGTGGTAAAAAAGATGCAAACAGCCCAGGGTTTGAATTTATGCCCGACATGTACCGTTCGCCCTCTGTTGAATACTACGGAATACACGTTATTAATGGCGATACATTATATAATGCTATGAAACCAGTTAAGGGCTCAATTGCTAGAGGATTTATGCCTTATGTATATGCAAATACACCCGAAGGATACGAACAAGCTGGATTATATTTAAAAAACCCAGTTGCATTTTCTGATAACATTACTAAAGAAGGTGAAGTGCTTTACAGTAAATTTTGTATTCATTGCCATGGTGCAACAGGACAAGGTGATGGAAAAGTGGCAAGTAAGCTTCCTGGTCCTCCTCCAGCATACGATGGTGCTTTAAAAAACTTACCCGAAGGTAAAATATTCCATTCAATTACATACGGTAAAAACTCAATGGGATCACACGCTAGTCAATTAACACAACAAGAGCGTTGGAAATTAGTACACTATGTGCAAAAGTTACAAGGTCCAAAAACAGTTGTAGTAGTTGATAGTATTGCAAAAACTACAAATACAGTAACAATAGTACCAACATCACATTAATAACATAACGAATTTTAAATACGGCAGATTTATACAATATGAACACAGATAAATTAAATTTCGTAGTACCATCAAAAGCAAAGTTAGCGTCATTAATATTAATGGCAGTTGGCTTAATTTCAATTATTTTGATGTTTATACTTGATAAAGGAAATGAGGCAGAACATTACCATGCAGGAACAAGAGCATGGTCTAATATTTTTGCAGGAGGTTTCTTTTTTATGGCAATTGCTTTAGGAGCATCGTTTTTTATGGCATTACAATATGCAGCTGAAGCAGGATGGGCAACCTCAGTTAAACGTATCTTCGAAGCAGTATCTTGGTATATGCCAGTTGGTTTAGCAGTGTTATTGTTGTTTTTTATTTTAGGACAATTACACGTTCATCATACTTACCATTGGATGGCAACAGGTGTTGCAGAAGAAGGGCACGCAAATTATGATAAAGTAATAGCTGCTAAAATAGGCTACTTTGGAGTATTTTGGTGGATACGCACATTATTGTATATGGCAGCTTGGATAATGTTTACTTGGAAACTACGTAAAAACTCAATTGAAGCAGATGCATTAAGCTTAGGCGAAGATAAAGGATACCATTGGAAAAACATAAAATTAAGCGCTTGGTATTTAGTAGTTTTTGCAGTTACATCATCTACAGCAACTTGGGATTGGATTATGAGTATTGATACACACTGGTTTTCTACAATGATGGGATGGTATGTGTTTTCGGGTATGTGGGTAAGTGCAATGATTACAGTAGTTGTATTAGTTGTGTGGATGAAAAATTTAGGTTACTTAGAGTTTGTAACAGAAAGTACAGTTCACGATTTAGGAAAATGGATGTTTGCAATTTCATTTTTATGGACTTATTTATATTTTTCTCAGTTTATGTTAATTTGGTATGCCGATATTCCAGAAGAAGTTATTTATTTTCAAACACGTTGGGAATCATATAAAGCATTAATGTGGACTGTTTTATTCGTAAACTTTGCTTTCCCTATGATTATTTTAATGAGTAGAGACTCTAAAAGAAATTATTTTTTCTTAATGTTTGTTGGAACAATTATTTTTATTGGACATTATTTAGATGTTATTATGATGGTGATGCCAGGAACCGTTGGACATTCTTGGACTGGGTTAAGTTGGATGGAATTAGGTAACTTTTTATTCTTTTTAGGATTGTTTATGTACGTAGTATTAAATAATTTAACAAAACGACCTTTAGCTATTACTAATCACCCATTTATGGAGGAAAGTAAACATCACGCTTATTAATTATTTAAAGAAACCATATTACAATTAAAAACAAATAAAATAAAAATATGAAATTATTAATTTTATTAGGACTTGTACTTTTAGTCATTGCTGTCCATCAACTAATGCGTGTTATTGAACTATCACGCGAATTTAAAAAAACTAAAGAATGGGAAGTTAGCGAAAATGATAATACGCTAAATGGTAAGTTAATGCTCGCGTTTATGTTTGCATTTTTCGCTTTTTTCTTTTGGCAAGTAGATCGTTGGAATGATAATTCATTGCCAGGAGCAGCATCACAGCACGGGCAAAAAATTGATGTGTTGTGGGATTATAATATGTATTTAATTGTAATTGTATTTTTATTAACCAATGCGGCATTATTTTATTTTGCATATAAATACTCGGGCAAAAAAGATACTAAAGCAACATTTTTAGCTCACGATAATCGTTTAGAAATGGCTTGGACAATAGTGCCAGCAGTTACATTAGCGTTTATTATAATTTTTGGTTTAAAATATTGGAACGAAATTACTGAGGTTGCAACAAATCCTGATAAAGTAACGATAGAGCTTTACGCAAAACAATTTGATTGGACAGCTCGTTACGCTGGCAAAGATAAAGTGTTAGGTTTAACCGATTACCGTCAAATTAGCGGGTCAAATTCGGCTGGTTTAGATACAACAGATGCTACAGGTTTTGATGATGTAATAGTTAAAAATGAATTTCATATTCCAGTAGGAAAAGAAATTGATTTTCAAATGCGTTCTCGCGATGTAATTCACTCGGCATTTATGCCACACTTTAGAGCACAAATGAATTGCGTACCAGGTATGTTAACTCACTTTAAGTTTACACCAACTAAAACAACCGCTGAAATGCGCAAAGATGCTTACGTTATTCAATTAATGAATGGCATAAACAACGTAAGAGCAAAAAAAGGAGAAGAAGCCGTTGAATTTGATTATATTTTACTATGTAATAAAATTTGCGGAGCATCTCACTATAACATGCAAATGACAATTATTGTAGATACAGAAAAAGATTACAATGCTTGGATTGCAAAACAAAAAGTAGTAAAAACGTTAGCATCAAAATAATAATTTAGTTACACATTATTTTATATAAAGATATGGCACACGCACATTCAGAAGATTTAACAGCACACGCAGCAAACCACGATCATGCACATGATCACGAAGAGCATCACGAAAGTTTTGTGAGTAAATACATTTTTAGTATGGATCATAAAATGATCTCTCGTCAGTTTTTAGTAACCGCTATTATTATGGCTGTTATTGCTATGACGATGTCTATTATTTTTCGCATGCAATTAGCTTGGCCTGGCGAAAAATTTGCTTTTATTAATACTATGTTAGGTGATAAATGGGGTAAAGATGGCATTTTAGATCCAAATATGTATTTAGCACTAGTTACTATACATGGAACAATTATGGTTTTCTTTGTGCTAACTGGTGGTTTATCAGGTACATTTTCTAATTTATTAATTCCGTATCAAATTGGTGCACGCGATATGGCTTCTGGATTTTTAAACATGTTGTCGTATTGGTTCTTTTTCTTATCAAGTACTATTATGATTTCTTCTTTATTTATTACAGATGGTCCAGCATCTGGTGGGTGGACAATTTATCCGCCGTTATCAGCTTTACCAGAAGCGATGCCAGGTTCTAAATTAGGAATGACTTTATGGTTAATTTCTATGACACTGTTCGTTGTTTCATCTTTATTAGGAGGCATTAATTATGTGGTTACAATTTTAAATTTACGTACCAAAGGTATGACGATGACAAGAATGCCACTAACAATTTGGGCATTTTTAATAACTGCTATTTTAGGTATTTTATCGTTCCCTGTTTTAGTATCGGCTGTAGTGTTATTAATTATGGACAGAAGCATGGGTACAAGCTTTTATTTATCAGATATTTTTATTGGAGGCCGACCTTTAGATAATGTTGGTGGAAGCCCCGTATTATTCGAGCACTTATTTTGGTTTTTAGGTCACCCCGAAGTATACATTGTATTGTTGCCAGCATTAGGGATTTCGTCAGAAGTTATTGCTACAAACTCTCGTAAACCAATTTTTGGATACCGTGCAATGATTGGCTCAATGTTAGCAATTGGCTTCTTATCGTTTATCGTTTGGGGGCATCATATGTTTTTAACAGGTATGAACCCATTTTTAGGATCAGTATTTGTTTTTACTACATTATTAATTGCAATTCCATCTGCTGTAAAAGCATTTAACTACATAACAACTTTATGGAAAGGTAACATTCGTTACACACCAGCAATGTTGTTTTCAATAGGTCTAGTATCATCTTTTGTAACAGGTGGTGTAACGGGTATTATATTAGCCGATTCAACATTAGATATTAATGTACACGATACTTATTTTGTAGTAGCTCACTTTCACATTGTAATGGGTTTATCGGCAATTTTTGGAATGTTTGCCGGCGTATATCATTGGTTCCCTAAATTGTTTTTACGAATGATGAATAAAAAATTAGGCTACTTACATTTTTGGATAACCTTTGTTGCTGCATATGGTGTGTTTTTTCCGATGCATTTTTTAGGACTAGCTGGCGTACCACGTAGATATTACACAAACAGTGCCTTTCCTATGTTTGATAACCTGGTAGATATTAATGAAATTGTTACTATTTGTGCTATAATAGGCGCTTTAGGGCAAATAGTATTTTTATTCAATTTCTTTTATAGCATATTTAGAGGAGAAAAAGCCCCGCAAAATCCTTGGAATTCAAATACTATTGAGTGGACAACACCAATGGCTCACATACACGGAAACTGGCCTGGAGCATTACCAACTGTTCACCGTTGGAGTTATGATTACAGCAAGCCAGGTGCCGAACTTGATTTTATACCGCAAAATGTACCATTAGCCGAAGGCGAACTCGATGGAGGAGAACATTAAAAAAATAAAAAAA
>JAYSUQ010000076.1:0-16206 GCA_043718985.1 Bacteroidota bacterium
ATCAGCATAAGTAGTTGTAAAGTTTTGTGTTATCCAGCCTGTTGGTGTTGTAATTTGCGTTGTTGGTATTACTGCATCTTGCAAACATTGGTAAACTAATTTAAAACCACTGCGGTTGGTTGCCCCATCTGATTTAAATTTTATGGTAACCGATGGTGAGCTTGATGTTAATGTAAATGTTGTGTTTGTTGTGCCCGTGTAAACTCCTAATGTTGGCGATGCAGTAGTTGGGCCATCATAAACATATAATGAATCAAAGCCAGCCTCGGTAACTGCGTAACTAAAATTTAATTTTACTTGGCTTGCTCCTGTTGGGGCTAATGTATAAATAAATGATTCGTTATCGTTATAATTTCTAGCTGGGCCTCCACCGTCAAAAATACTATCGGTGCAAGCAACGGTAGCGCAGGTGCTAAATTTATCTTTAATTAAATTCCATAAATCGCTGTATCCATCATCATAACCTAGCGCCCAAATACCAATGCCTCCAAGCCCTCTCTGGTTAACCATATCAAACTTACGACCATAACTGTAGTTATCATCAACCCAACATTGGCGCCAAAGGCCAGCGTTTTGATAGGACCAATAAGGGTTAAAGCTATTAGACTCCCAATGTTTATTGGCTGTCGAATAAGTTGCCGAGTTATTACGAATATATAAATAAGTTCGAGAAGAGGTAAACCCGCCAGATGTAACCGCTGATGGCGCAGTACTAGCAGCGGTTTCCCACTCGCGGCCATACCACGGCAAGCCAACTAATAATTTATTTTTTGATGCGCCTTTATTTAAATAATACGTTACCGATTTGTTTAATGTTTGATTGTAACCTGTTTGAAAATTATACAATGGTGCCTCGGGCCCTGCTGTTGTTGAGCCTGAGTAATAATAATCGTAACCCATTATAATAAAATTATCTACTAAAGGGTTTAGTGCGGTAATATCAAATGTAGCGCTCCAATCTACAGCATACAAAGCCATGGTAACTTTATAATTAGCATTTGCCGCATGTACTTGATTGCAAAGGCTTGTCATAAATGCCGTAAAGGGGGCCTTATCACTTGCTCCCATAGCTTCAAAATCAATATTAATACCATTGCCACCTCGTGTTTGTAATAAATTAATAGCATTAGTTATAAATGTTTGTTGCGCGGTACTACTTGCCCAAAATGTAGAATGACTCGAAAATAATGTGGCACAAAAATGCACATTAACACTGTTACTTAAAGCTGTTGTAACTGCGGCACTTGTAGCCCAAGCAAAACTTGTGTTGGTGTTGTTACCTGTAGTTGGGCTAACCGAATAATCAAAATAGCAAAAATCGCTTAGCATACTCCAATCGTAATTAGTATAAACATTACCAACCCAATATGGATGCCAACCGTATACTTTTTTGGACAAATTGCACGCACTTGTTTTTTGTATCGATTGATTTAATTGTGGGGAAACACCATTTTCAATTGTACTTAAACTATCCCATTGACTATCTTTTGTAAACGAAAAATTTTTATAATGTTGGCTTTGTTCCTGTATGGTTGATTGCTGTGAAAAACCAACAGTTGGTATTAATAACGCTAAAAGTAGTTTTTTAATCATAAAATTAAATTTGAGTAGTAAATATAACAAAAAAGCCATCCAATATTGGATAGCTTATGTTAAAACTGTTACTAAACTGCTTTAGTAAAGGACTATTTATGCGTTTTTTCGCTCGATACAGTTAATTTGGCGCGACCTTTAGCTCTACGAGATGCTATAACTCGGCGACCGTTTGCAGAAGACATACGCGTACGAAATCCGTGTTTGTTTCTTCTTTTGCGTTGCGATGGTTGAAAGGTACGTTTCATGATATTAAATATTTATTGTTAACTAATTTTAAATTTTGGTCTGCAAAGATAATGGTTTTTTATAAAGGCGCAAATTTTTTTCTCAAATTTAACCTTAAAACACACTATTTTTTCTATTTCAATATTCTAAAACAGTACATTTACGCTCTATAATATCAGCAAAATGGCTACAAAAGATAAAGATAAGGACGAATTACCAAAAGCAAAACTAAATAAGCAAAATTTAAAAAAATCATTAAGATTATTTAAATACCTCGAAAAAAGTAAATGGTTGTTTGTGCTAGGTTTGTTTTTTGTATTAGGCACTGCAATAGTTGGTTTATATTTTCCAATAATTGCTGGTAAAATGTTTGGTTTTTTGGGCGCAAACACCATGGCTACCGATGTTTTTAAAAATGCAGTTTCGGGTACTGGTAAAGAGTTGTTTTGGTTGTTAGTTATACAAGGCGTTGTTTCGTTTGGGCGTGTGTACACGTTTTCGTTAGTTACCGAAAATATTTTAAAAGGCCTGCGAATGGATACGTTTAGCAAGCTAATTAAATCGCCAATGAGTTTTTATTCGGGTAATAAGGTTGCCGATTTAACTAGCCGATTGGCGACTGATATTAACGTTATATCCGAAGCATTTACCTTAAATATTGCCGAGGTAATTAGGCAAAGTATTGTGGGTATTGGGGGTTTAATACTATTGGTAGTTTACACAAAGTGGAAAGTTGCGGTTTGGTTTTTAGCTATTATACCTCCAATATCGGTTATTGCCATTATTTACGCTCGCAAAATTCGTAAATATTCAAAAGGATTTCAAGATAAAATTTCAGAATCAAACGTTATTGTATCAGAAGCATTAACTGGTATTACAAGCGTTAAATCGTTTACAAACGAGCAGTTAGAAATAAGTAAGTTTGATAAAGTAACTTCCGAAATAAAACAATTTGGCGTACAATATGGCATTATGCGAGGTGTGTTTTTTGCATTTGTAATTATGTGCATTTTTGGATCAATATTTTTTATTTTATATAAAATGCTACTCTTAAAAAATAGTGGCGAGTTACCTCCCGAAAATTTCGGAATTTTTATGATGCTTGCTTTTTTTGTAGCGGCATCGTTAGGCGCACTGCCCGAGCAAATTGCAGCTATACAAAGAGCATTAGGCGCAACCGATAGGGTATTTGAAATTATTGATGCTCAAAACGAAAACATCAACTTAAGCTATTTAACCAATCAAAATAAAAACAGAGTTAAAGGTGATATTGAATTTAAAAACATTGAATTTACTTACCCAACTCGGCCCGACTTTAAAGTGTTAAAAAACGTGTCGTTTAGTGCAACGGCGGGGCAAACAATAGCCTTGGTTGGCGGTAGCGGCAGTGGCAAATCAACCTTAGCGGCATTAGCCTTGCGTTTTTATGAGCCTAATAGTGGGCAATATTGTATTGATGGTAAACTATCTACCGAATACGAATTAACTGAACTGCGCGACCAAATGGCCATTGTGCCACAAGATGTTATATTATTTGGCGGCACAATTAACGAAAATATTTTATACGGAAAACCAAATGCATCCGAGGCCGAAGTAATGGATGCGGCAAAACAAGCCAATGCTTATGATTTTATTATGAGTTTTCCTGATAAATTTGAAACGCGTGTTGGCGATAGAGGCATTCAACTATCGGGAGGGCAACGCCAAAGGGTAGCCATTGCGCGTGCTGTTTTAAAAAATCCTTCAATATTAATTTTAGATGAAGCAACCAGCAGTCTTGATAGCGAAAGCGAACGATTAGTGCAAGAGGCTTTAGATAAATTAATGATAGGCCGTACATCTATCGTTATAGCTCACCGATTATCAACCATAAAAAATGCCGATAAAATTATTGTGCTACAAAAAGGTGAGGTGGTTGAGAGTGGCACACATAGCCAATTAATTGCAAATCAAAATGGCACTTACCATAAGCTCAGCAAAATACAATTTGAATTGCATTAGCCTTTATTACTCCAATAATATTTTAGGGTTTAAATATCATTTCAAATAATTAGGATGCAACCTCCATTTTAACTTTTTTATTTTTTATTTTTTCTTCTTTAACAAATTGTAAAGCTTTTAAAATTTTAGTTGCTTTTATAGCAACATAAGCCGAGTGGTCTAACACTTCAATTTTACCTAACTCATCTTTTTGCAACTGTCCTTTTTGCAAAAGCATGCCAACAATATCCATTTTATTTATCTTATCTTTTTTTCCTGCCGATATGTAAAGCGTTTTCCACTCACAAGGTTTAGGTAGTGTTAAATCTTTAGGTAATGATTCTTCAACAGGCGTAGTGGTTAAAAATTTAGGTAAGTAATCGGTTAAATCTAATAAAAAATAAGCTGTTCCATTAGCGTTCATTCGAGCCGTGCGACCATTACGGTGCACCATTACATCTTCGGTAGTTGGCAACTGGTAGTGTATTACCGCTTCAATTTCGGGTATATCTAATCCGCGGGCGGCTAAATCTGTTGTAATTAATAAATTAATACTGCCGTTACGTAATTTAATTAATGTTTTTTCTCTGTCTATTTGTTCTAACCCTCCGTGATAAAATCCGTGATCTACATTGTATAATTTTAATTGCTCCGATATGCGATTAACGGCTTCGCGATGATTACAAAAAACAATGGTTGATTTAGATTTTATTTTCCCTAACAATAACATTAACGCCTCAAGTTTATCATCACCTTGTACCCTTACCGATTTAATTATTAATGCCGAATTTAAATCTTTATGTTCAATAGTGTAATTTAATTCAATGTTATTTTTTAATCCAACAAAACTCGGAATTTCTTTAAGTGTTGTTGCCGAAGTTAAAATGCGTTTTTTTAAATATTTACATTCTAATAGTATAAAATCCATCTCATCTTTAAATCCAAATTCTAATGATTTGTCAAATTCATCTAAAATTATAGTATGAGTATCTTTTAACACTAAATTTCCTCTGCGTATGTGATGTGCCAATCTGCCAGGCGTACCAACTAATACAGCAGGTGGCTCGGTTAAATTGTTTTCTTCAATACGAACTGAATGGCCTCCGTAGCAGCAGTTAATTTTAAATGCAGTGCCCATTTGCTTAAATACTTGCTCAATTTGTATTGCTAATTCGCGCGAGGGTATTACTATTAAAACTTGCACACCTTTACTGTCGGTATTTAATAATTGTAAAATAGGTAATAAAAATGCTAATGTTTTTCCTGACCCCGTTGGCGATACTAAAATCACATCGTTAGGTTTAGGAATCGCTTCCATCGCCTCCTTTTGCATTTCGTTTAAATCGATAATTTTAAAATTAGAAAGTATGGGTTTGTAATTAATCATAATTGTTTTTTTTAAGGTAAATATAGCGTTATATTATAATACATTTTTTTTCATTAGTGAACGATAAAACAAATTAAAAGGAAGGTGTATTACTATTTTGTTATTAGGCAAAAAGAATACGTCAATTGTACTTTAACAAAGGAGCTTGATATCAGTGATTATACTCACCCCATCTATTTTTAAATATGAACGCATACAATCAACATTCTTTAACGATTAAAGTATTAATTTGTACTTTTATCAATCAACAATGATTAAAAAAATAACAATTATATTAAATGAAAGTACAGCAATATAAGCCACATCCTTGGCACGGAATATCTTATGGAGAAAAATGCCCCGAAATAATTACATCGTACATAGAAATGGTGCCTGCTGATTTAGTTAAATATGAAATTGATAAAGAAACAGGTTACCGTAAAGTTGATAGACCCCAAAAGTTTTCGAATATTTGCCCTGCATTATATGGGTTTATACCACAAACTTATTGTGGCGAATTAGTTGCCCAAAGAGCAAATGAAGTAACAAACCGAACCACCATTATTGGTGATGGCGATCCCTTGGATATTTGCGTATTAACTGAGCGAAACATTACTAGTGGCGATATTATTTTAGAAGCCATACCAATTGGGGGTTTTAGAATGATAGATAAAAATGAGGCGGATGATAAAATTATTGCTGTAATGGCAAAAGATGAATTTTATAATCAGTGGAAAGACATAAGCGACGTGCCCGAACAAATAATAAACCGATTAAAACATTATTTTTTAACCTATAAAAATATTCCTGGCGAAAGTACTGCAATTGTAGAAATTACTGAAACCTATGGTAGACTTGAGGCTCATAATGTAATTAAGCGAAGCATTGCAGATTATAACAAGCATTTTAAATCGTATATGGATTTAGGAATGTAAAAAAAGTGCTACCCCGCAAATCCAATTTTAGTTGAGTTTAACGAAAAACTATTTCGTAAATCTAACATTTTAATTGCGGTTACCGCAGCCTCATCTCCTTTGTTACCGTGTATGCCGCCAGCTCTATCTAACGCTTGTTGCTGTGTGTTTGGTGTTAGCACTCCAAATATAAATGGCTTGTTATGTTTAATGTTTAAATCGGTAATGCCTTTTGCAACCGACTCACAAATAAAATCAAAATGTTTTGTATCGCCTTGTATTACGCAACCAATGCAAATTACTGCATCAACATTTGTTTTTTCGGATAAAAATTGTGCCCCTAATGTTAATTCAAAAGTGCCAGGTACAGTTTTAGTTATAATGTTTTCGGGCTTTGCACCATATTTAATTAATGTATCAAAAGCACCTTGCATTAATGCGTTTGTGATGTCGTAATTCCACTCGGCCCACACAATACCAAACTTCATTTCCGATGCATTTGCAATTTCACTGCCCTCCACTAATGATAAATTTTTTAATTCGCTTGCCATAAATTATTTTTAGTAAATATACGATGTTGTGTTACATAAAAAAACCGATACAAAGTTTGTATCGGTTTAAAAATTATTTTTTGTAGTTAAAAATTATTCAGCTTCGCTAGGGATAATATTTGGATCAACCATAATACGACCACAGTGCTCGCAAACTAAAATCTTTTTATTCATACGAATATCTAATTGTTTTTGTGGCGGTATTTTATTAAAGCAACCTCCACAAGCATCACGCTCTACAGGCACAACGGCTAAACCGTTACGTGTATTTGAACGAACTTTACGGTAAGCATTAACTAAACGATCTTCAATTGCATCGCCAGCTATTTTTGAAGCAGCCGTTAAATCTTTCTCTTCTTTTTCTGTTTCAGCAATAATTTCGGCTAACTCACTTTGTTTTAATTTTAAATCTTTTTTTCGTTCGCTAAAATCTACCTGAGATTTTTCAACGATGTCTGATTTAGATTCAATTGAAAATTTAGCTTCTTTTAAACGTTTTTCAGCCAATTGAATTTCTAAATTTTGAAACTCAATTTCTTTAGTTATGGCATCGTACTCACGATTATTGCGTACTTTACCTTGTTGATCTTCGTATTTTTTAATGTTCGCTTTGTAGTCTTTTATCGATTGAGTTTTTTCAGAAATTTGATCCTCTAAAGCCTTTAACTCATCAGTTAAATTTGTTACACGTGTTTCTAATCCTGCAACGCTATCTTCTAAGTCTTGCACCTCAAGAGGTAACTCACCACGAATGGTACGAATACGATCTATTTTAGAATCGATAATTTGTAATTCGTATAACGCACGAAGTTTTCCTTCGATAGATGCATCAATTTTTTCTTTAATCTTAGCGCACATAGTTTAAAAATAATTAACTGGGTTTGTATTCGTTTCCGTTAAATAGCTTGCAAAATTAGGGAATTTATTTGATATAATTTCATAAAAAATTTCGGGGGTAAATTGTTCCGACTCATAATGTCCAATATCAGCTATTACAATTTTGCTTTCTGCATCAAAAAATTCGTGATATTTAAAATCTGATGTTATGTAAATGTCTGATTCTAAGTTAATTGCATTTTTTAATAAAAAACTTCCGCTACCCCCACAGAGTGCAATTTTTTTTATTTTTTTATTTAATAACGCTGTATGTTTTATTGTTTTTAAATTAAAAACTTGCTTTAATTTGGTTAAAAAATCAATTTCATTCATTTCGGTAGGTAATTCGCCAATAATTCCCGAGCCTACAATAGTATTATAATTTTCTAATTGGTAAATATCGTATGCAACTTCTTCGTAAGGATGATATTGTTTTAATGCACCTATTAGTTCCAATTCTTTATGTGCATCAAAAATTAATTCAAGTCTCACTTCATCTTCAACACACAATTTGTTTTTTTCTCCAATAACAGGGTTGGAGTTATCATTGCCTTTATAACTCCCTTTTCCGTTTACCCAAAAGCTACAATTATCATAATTACCAATATTACCTGCGCCAACATTAAACAAACTGTTTTTAACAATTTCTAAATTCGCTTGCGGAACAAAGGTTACTAGTTTTTTTAAACTATTTTTTTTAGGGGCTAACACCAGTTGGTTTATTAAGCCTAATTTATCTGCAATTTTTTTATTTACGCCAAGTTTTACGTTATCTAAGTTTGTGTGACATGCATAAATTGCAACATCATTTTTAATGGCTTTTATAATTGTACGTTCAATATAATTACTGCCATTTATTTTTTTTAATCCGCTAAAAATTATAGGATGGTGTGCTATTATTAAATTACATTTTTTGTTTATTGCTTCGTCAATTACTGCTTCGGTACAATCTAAACACAACAATGCTCCGGTTACATTTAACTCTTTGTTACCAGTTAATAAGCCGCAATTATCATAAGATTCTTGATATGCTAAGGGGGCAAAGTTTTCTAACTCGGTTATAATCGTTTTTAGTAGCATATTTTTTAGTGCAAAATTTTAAATACAAGTTCTTTCATTAATTCGCCATTACTAACGCCACTATTATCAACCCCTTTGGTTTTTAAATCGTATTCTTTTAGGTAAGCAAAAATTGATTTTAATTTTGCTGTATTATAATTTTGGGCTGCTTTAATGTATCCATCAACAAAAAACGGATTTACGCCTAATGTTTGCGCTACTGCAAATTTACTTTTATCGGGTGCAAAATGGTATAATAATACTTTGGTAAAGTAGCCGTAAAGTGAGCTTAACGTCATTACCGCTGGGTGTTCTTTTTCGTTTGCCGAAAAATAATTCACTATACGATTTGCTTTTAATATGTCTTTTTTAGCAAGTGACTCTTGCAATTCAAACACATTAAACTCTTTACTAATACCAATATTCTCTTGTACTAATTCGGCGGTTATCTCTTCCCCTTCTTTAATATTTATTACTAATTTATCAATTTCGTTAGTTATTTTTGATAAATCGTTGCCCAAAAACTCGGCTAATAAAAAAGTGGCTTTTGCATTTATTTTATATTTTTTATCCGCAATATAGCTCGTAATCCAATCGGGTAATTGGTTATCATATTGTTTTTTTGTTTCTAAAAAAACATGGTTTTTTTGCAATGATTTATATACAACACTTCGTTTATCTAACGTTTTGTATTTGTAACAAAAAACCAATATGGTTGTGGGTTGTGGGTTTTGCAAATAAGCTACTAACGCATTATTAGCGCCGCCTGTTGTTTTTTTTATAGTTGGGGCATCGTCTTCTTCGCCATCTCCTGAACCCGATGCTTTACCTAGTTCTTTTAAATTTTGAGCTTCTTTAACTATTACAACTTGGTAATCACTCATCATCGGAAATTGTTTAGCTGCCGATATAATACCCATTAAATCTACATCCTTGCCATACAAAACAGTTTGATTAAATTCTTTTTCACTGTCATCTAGCACACTTTTTTCTATATAATCGCTTACTAAATCTATGTAATAGGCTTCCTCACCACTTAAAAAATAAACAGGCTTAAATATACGACGCTTTAAATCGGTTAGTATTTGGTTAACTTCTTTCACTTATTTTTTTGTATTGCTATGCATCATAATTTGGTTATACTATTATCATTATTAACAGTTAAGTAAATGGCGCTACTAATTTACTTTTTAAAGAAGAAAAATACGGCTAATATTATAAACATAAATCCAACAAAATGATTCCATTTTAATGTATCTGTTTTAAAAACCAATACTGTAAAAATTACAAACACACTTATTGATATTACTTCTTGTATTAATTTTAATTGCCACATATTAAATGGCCCGCCGTTTAATTCACTGCCTATTTTATTTGCAGGAATCATTAAACTATATTCAACAAACGCAATGCCCCAGCTAACAACAATGGCAGCAATCATCCCTACATTCTTAAATTTCAAGTGCCCGTACCAAGCAATAGTCATAAATGTATTAGATGCTAATAGTAATAATATAGTTTGTAAACTGCGGGGCATATTTGATTTAATAAGTAATTAAAAATACATATTATTTAGTAAATAAAAGCGGTAATTACTTTTTATAAAATGACCGTTAATCTAAAGTTTAACTTTAGTATAACGGTAATAATTTGTATATTTGGTTTATGATAAATCGATTTAAAGAGCAAGAAATTAGCAGGTATATGAAGCAATTTCCGGTTGTTGCTATTATTGGACCTAGGCAATGTGGTAAAACTACAATTGCTAAACAATTGTTTTTAACAAAAAAAAATGACAGCTATTATTTTGATTTAGAAAGCCCAGCCGATAAAAGTAAATTTAAAGATTCTGAATTTTTTCTTTCATCATTAGAAGCTAAAATTATTATTATTGACGAAGTACAGCGTTTGCCAGAACTTTTTGAACTACTTCGTTCGTTAGTTGATAAAAATAAAAAAGCAGGTAAGTTTTTGTTATTAGGTTCGGCTAGTCCGTATTTAATACAAGGTGTTTCCGAAACCTTAGCTGGTAGAATTGCCTATTCGGAGGTTTGCCCATTTAATTTATTAGAGGTTTATAAAAAACAATCAGACATAAATAAACATTGGTTTAGAGGAGGTTTTCCGGACGCATGGCTAAGTAAAAACGACAAAAATTGTAACGATTGGATGAATCATTTTTTCAGAACATTTATTGAAAGAGATTTAAATACATTGTTTGGTGTTACGTTTTCTGCCGAATTAATGTTTAAACTATGGAAAATGTTAAGTCATTTTAGCGGAAGCACCTGGAATGCCCAATCATTTGCCAAAGGGCTAGATGTGAGTTCTGTAACGGTTAATCGCTATATTGATTATTTAGAGGGCGCTTTTATGTTGCGAAAATTACCAGCTTATTTTACGAGTACTAAAAAAAGATTGATTAAGAGTCCGAAAATTTACATAAGAGATAGCGGTTTGTTGCATTATTTGTCGGATATAAATTCGGCTAAAGAATTATTATTTAATCCTAATGTTGGTAATGCTTGGGAGGGTTATGTAGTTGAGCAAATTGCACAGTTGTTGCCATACCATATTAAACCTTATTATTATCGCACGCACGATGGTAGTGAAATGGATTTGGTACTAGTTAAAGGATTAAAGCCGATTGCTTGTATCGAAATTAAAACAAGTAATAATCCAGTTTTATCAAGAGGATTTTATGAATCGATGACTGATTTAAAGTGTACTAATGGATTTGTTGTTACGCCTTATCAACAAGTAACCTATAAAACGAGTGAAACCGTTACTGTGTGCGGTATATATGATTTTTTAAAAACAAATTTACCGAAATTAATAAAATAAAAATTACCGTTAAATGAAAGTTGAACTTTAGATTAACGGTAATTTTAAAATTTATTTTTACTTATTTTTTTCAATTAATTTTTCTAAAATATCAATAGCAGATATGCTTATTACAGTTCCTGGGCCAAATACACCTGATACACCAGCGTTGTATAAAAAATCATAGTCTTGCTGAGGAATAACACCACCAGCAATTACCATAATATCTTCTCTACCATATTTTTTTAATTCTTCGATAACTTGCGGCACTAATGTTTTATGCCCTGCAGCTAAGGATGATACGCCTAATATATGAACATCATTTTCGACAGCTTGCTTTGCTGCTTCGGCAGGAGTTTGAAATAATGGGCCAATGTCAACATCAAATCCCATATCAGCAAAGCTGGTAGAAATCACTTTTGCTCCACGGTCGTGCCCATCTTGCCCCATTTTTGCAATCATAATACGTGGTCTACGCCCATCTAACTCGGCAAATTTATCGGCTAATTGTTTTGCTTTTAAAAAGTGTTTATCCATACTTATTTCTTTACTATAAACGCCCGAAATGCTGCGTATTTGTGCTTTATATCGGCCAAATATTTTTTCTAACGCAGATGAAATTTCGCCTAAGCTACATCGCACACGAGCTGCGTTAATGGTTAACTCTAATAAATTTCCTTTTCCTGTTTTAGCAGATTCTGTTAATGCGTTTAGTGCAGTTTCAACTTCTAAATTATTACGTTCGGCTTTTAATGTTGCTAGTCGCTGCAATTGCTGTTCACGAACTTTTGCATTATCAACATCTAAAATATCTATGTTAGTTTTTTCGTTAGTTTGATATTGATTTACGCCAACAATAATATCTTTTCCACTATCAATACGGGCTTGTTTTCTGGCGGCAGCTTCTTCAATTCGCATTTTAGGGATGCCCGTTTCTATTGCTTTTGCCATTCCACCTAATGCTTCAACCTCTTCAATTAAGGCCCAGGCCTTATGTGTAATTTCGTGCGTTAATGTTTCAACATAATATGAACCTGCCCAGGGGTCAACTACTTTACAAATATTAGTTTCTTGCTGTAAATATATTTGGGTGTTGCGTGCAATACGAGCGCTAAAATCGGTTGGTAATGCAATAGCTTCATCTAAGGCATTGGTATGTAAACTTTGTGTATGCCCCATAGCTGCGGCTAAAGCCTCAATACATGTTCGCGCTACATTATTAAATGGGTCTTGTTCTGTTAAACTCCAACCGCTTGTTTGGCAATGTGTACGTAATGCCATACTTTTTGCTTTTTGCGGATTAAATTCTTTTACAATTTTTGCCCACAACATACGTGCTGCACGCATTTTAGCAATTTCCATAAAATGATTCATCCCAACAGCCCAAAAAAACGATAAACGGGGCGCAAAATCATCAATATTTAAACCTGCTTTTATACCTGTTCTTATGTATTCTAAACCATCGGCTAAAGTATATGCTAATTCAATATCTGCGGTAGCACCAGCTTCTTGCATATGGTAGCCACTAATAGAAATTGAATTAAATTTCGGCATTTTTTGCGATGTAAATTCAAAAATATCTGCAATAATTTTCATTGATTGCTCGGGTGGATAGATGTATGTGTTACGCACCATAAACTCTTTTAAAACATCGTTTTGAATTGTACCTGTAAGTTTATCCATTGTTACGCCCTGCTCTTCGGCAGCTACAATATAAAAAGCTAAAATGGGTAAAACGGCACCATTCATTGTCATACTTACACTCATTTGATCGAGTGGAATTTGATCGAACAGTACTTTCATATCAAGTATTGAATCTATTGCAACACCAGCCTTTCCAACATCACCAACAACTCTTTCGTGATCACTATCATAACCACGATGTGTTGCTAAATCAAAAGCGACTGATAATCCTTTTTGGCCCGCAGCTAAATTACGACGGTAAAAAGCATTACTTTCTTCGGCGGTACTAAAGCCTGCATACTGCCTTACCGTCCAAGGGTTTTGCACATACATACTTGTGTAAGGGCCTCGTAAAAAAGGAGGTAATCCTGCGGCAAAATTTAAGTGTTCAAAATTTAGTGTATCATTTAATGTGTAATTTGCTTTTACTGCAATTTGCTCGGGGGTAATAAATTCAGTGTTTTGAGTATTAGAATTTAATTTTTTAACATCTTCATATTTTATTTCCGAAAATTTTTTTCTCATAATTAATTAGTTAATTCAATTTCAAAAGGTATGCTGTATCTAATTGGGCGTATGGCCATAAACTCATTATTAACAGGGTTTGGTGTTAATTTAGGTTTAATTATTTTTTCGTTTTTTTGCTGGTATTTGTTTACACCAACCAAAATAATATTACCCAATTTAATTTCATTCTCTGTTCGTTTAGCATCTGTTAAAATTAAATTTTGAATAAAATTCGTTTCTAAACATTTAATAAATCCTCCCTTTGATTCAATAACTTTAAATTGTTCCCAAGCTTTTTCTGCAATAACATCGGTTAACGTTTCAATGTAATAGGAGCCTGCCGATACATCTGCCATTTTATTTAAATAGCATTCTTCTTTTAAGATATGCTGTTGGTTTCGGGCAATTCGGTTACTAAATTCGGTTGGTTGCTCGTATGAAAAATTGTATGGAAATATAAGTAAACTATTACTTCCCCCTAAAATGGCACTCATAGCCTCTGTTGTAGTGCGTAGCATGTTGTTATTAGCATCTAAACTTGAGTTGTTTATTTGTGTTGTTTGAGAGTGAATGTGAATTGGCAACGAAACATGGTATTGAGTTAACAATAAATTAATTAATTTTTTTACAGCTCGTAACTTTGCTATTTCATTAAAAAAATCGGCATTAATAGCCATATTTAAATGAATTGTTTGAGTTGCTAAATTTTTATTTTCTGATAGATAGTTTAAAAATTCGTTAAGGTGCGCCAACGTAATTGCTAATTCGTTAATTGTATTTGCCCCAGCTTCTTGATACAGCGACCCTGTAACGGGAATGTGAACTAACTGATTTAATATTGACAAATCAGTTAGTTGATTTGCATGCCATTTACCATTAAAAGCTAACGAGTATAATGGATCTGCATTAATAAAACATTTTAATTTATTTTCGATTGAATTTATTTTCCCATAAATTAATTTTAAATCATTTAGTAAGTTAATTGAGTTAAACGATATAAAAAACTGAATATAAATATGATCAACAGAAATATTTTTGAGCAGTATTGATACATCAATTTCGGTAGATATAAAAAACACTAAGCCGCTTGCCCCACCTGCTAATGCTGTTAATGCTTGTGTGTTTGCAGTTTGAGCATTTGTAACAATTATGGGTTCACAAATATCCCAATCGGTATAATTAAAAACGGGTTCTTTAGCATCAAGTAAATCGTCTTTTGTGTAAAATGGATTTATATCAATATTACTGTTTGATTGCCAAATTAATTGATTAAAACTAGTGCCTTTTAAATCGTTGGTTAATTGCTCTTTCCATTGAGCGGTTGTTGTTAAAGGAAATTCAGAGAACAATTTTTTCATTTTTGTATAAAATCTAATTTTAATTAATCAAAATTTAAATCATCAAAAAGTTTGAGCAATTTCATTTTTTACAAATTCTATTGCAACATCGTTAGGTAATTTTTTATTAAGGTTTGCCGTAATATTTAATATCATAAGCGCTAAGTCTGAACTTTGAGAATCGGTAGGGACCTTAGAAGACGAGATGTTTATTAACTGTATAATCTCTTCTTTAGCATTTTTAACCATTTGCCAAGCCCCTAAACTCATATAAATTTGTTGCGATAAATTATGTTCAAATTCACTTTTAACAGTATGTATTAATTCTTGATGTAGTTGACGAGCAAGCATTCCGTTTTTATTAACACGAGTAATTAAACTGTTTGGATTGATGCGTTCTAAATATATCACAATACGTTCGTAAGCCTGAATTTTTAAAGGTGTAATAGTAGCTTGAGCTGTTTTTTTTAATTCGAATTCTCTTCTTTTTTGATCGTTATCTAAAAAACGTTTAACTAAAAAATAACATGCTGCAAAAACAGCGCCGGTTGGAATTATTATTTTTAACAGTTCAATTAAAGAGTTCATAGTAATAAATTGTGTTAGTTAGTAGGGTTACTTATAATAGTGATTTTGAGCCATTTTATTCTAAAAACTAAAGATACATTTAATTGATTAAGTACGTTATTTAGAAATATAAATAATGAAGGCGGTAATAATTATCTAAAAAAAGTGATTATTTTTTTGGATATAATAAAAAAGTGACTAAATTTGCACTCCATTAATTTAATGGCCCGTTCGTCTAGGGGTTAGGACACGTCCCTTTCACGGATGAAACACGGGTTCGATTCCCGTACGGGCTACTCTAAGGGAAGAAACGGTTAAATCTGTTTTCTTCCTTTTTTTATTTTCCTCAAAATCCGCATCAATAGGGCAAAATAGCGATACAGCATCGTTGGTTTTTGTGGTTCGATATTCATTATTTTCAAAAATCAATTTTTCGGGGAACATCGAACCAATTATTTTTTGTTTAATCTCAGTATTCTTAGAAATGTAGTATTTATCAAGGTTTATAAAGAAATCAAGGCAGTCATCAATTTTACTATCATAGTTTGCATATTCCGATTAAATTGACCACCTGATTCCGATGCAAATTGACCATTGATTTTGCTGGCGAAGATTTTAAGTTCATAGCTGTTTTGGTGGTTAAACAAATGTATTAAATTTTAGGTTCGGTTGTTGTTATTTCTTGTTTTGTTGGTTGTTTTTTTCTGAGTGATTCTCCTTTT
>JAYSUQ010000077.1:0-5338 GCA_043718985.1 Bacteroidota bacterium
CTCAAGCAAAAGCAATAAGAAAAAAAGAAAGATGCACGCCTAGTGAACTTTTTTTTAATTCTAAAATATGACTTATTATATTGATTTAGCTATATTTGCACATTTGGGTTTCAGCTTTTGCAATTTTTTTAGCGGTAGAAAGTTTTTTCATTTTGCAAAAGTCAGTTAACATTAATTCATTAACTTAGCATTTCGGCAGAAAGTTTTTCAAACTGCAAACAACGCCTGCCTGCAAAACGTTATAACTAAGCCGTTGGACGAACTAAACTTAATAGACAAACAAAGAGATTAGCTTTTTTCATAATTTTATTTTCCATAAAACTTTATGGGCAGGTTCTTGGGCGTTTGCAACAAAAAAGAAACGATAAAATTAAATTGCACACAGGAATAAGTAACTTCATATTAATTGTATAAATAAATTATTTATGCGAAATATAATAAATAGCAATAACACCGCAAGCTATAGCACAAAGTAATCCTAAAAACAATCTAACAATTAGCCCATTTGATTCAGACTTATTATAACTGCGGACGTTACTTATAAATAACGTATCAGTTTTATTTGGTGTTAACTTATTATAAATACTATCGTTTATTAACACAGCAATTGCACTTGTTATAGTAACGTTATGATAAGTTGGCGCTACCGTTGAGCCAATTGCTACAGGCGTTTGTATAATTTTATTAAAATTTTTAATATTAATTAATGCATTGGCGCCATTACGCCAAGCTTCATATTTTAAATGGTTTAAATTATCATTTGTATTAGAATACTGCGTACCCTGTACCTCAACCAAACCTAGCTTGTTGTAATAGTAATTAATAGTTTCGCCTTCAAAAAATAAAACAATTGGTTGGTTAGGGTTAACCATTGTTTGCTGGTTTAGCGGCGTGTAATTACTTTTAATTGCTTCGTGTGGCGCAATGCAACTTTGGTAAAACAACATACTAGCTACAATTATAAGGGTAGTTAAATTAGGCATATTTAAATTTAACTAGATTTTATTATAATTAAGGCCATTGCGATACTTTAATATAATTGATGGTGTCTTGTGGCCATCTAAAAAATTTCTATGCCATCGGCAGGTTTGTTTATTGTATCTGCTGTTAATGTGCTATTTAATTTAAAACCGAAAATTAACGCCAGTATTTAAACCAACCGAATACAAATAACCACTTATTGGTTCATCAACCAAGGGCCTAATAAATTGCTTGTAGTTGGGCTCTAATTTAACCGATAGTGTTTTAAAAACATCATAACTTACGCCAATGCCAATTAATGTAGCTACATCAACCAATGGGATATTTTTGGCGTTAAAACCTCTCGATACATCGGTAGTTGTTTTTGATTTATAAACTGTTTTTTTACCAATAAATATATTTGCCGATAAACCAACAGATGTATATACTTTAAACCTTTTATTTACTAAAATCACATTTAATTTTAATGGAATTTCAATGTACTGATAGCTTATCGTATTACTATGTTTACTAATTGTGCCTGCAGCAGCAGGGCTTGCTGTTTGTGTGTAAATTGGTGTTTGATTATTATTAGTTGGCGTAACCCATGTTAATTCGTCTATATTAATTTTTTGACCTTTTTGCGAAAAACACACACCAGTTTCAATTAAAATTTTTTTAGTTAATAAGTAATTTAAATTTAAGCCAACTTGGTAAGTTAAGCTGCCTGTAACGTTACCACCTATAATTGTAGCTGTGTTTTTACCAATATAAGCAATGGCATTGCAGTAATTAGGTGCCAAATTAAACCCAACCGCAAAGCGTTTTGTTTTTAAACTATCTTGGGCGTTTATTGCAAAATTTAACACATATAGTAATGTAAAAAATGTATATTTTTTAATCATCATTTTTTAATATTCCATCTTTTTAAACTCCACGAATCAATATTACTACTATTTATTTGGGTGATTTTTTTAACTAAACCTATTGAATCAGAATAGTATAAATAAGTGTCGTTTGTAAATTCTATTTGGTATTGATTTACTGAAGTGATTTTTGAGACTACAACGTTAGAAAAATTATGATTTTTTATTATAATATTTGGAAATTTGGAATTAATTACCATTCCACTGAAGCCATAACCGATTGAACTATTTGTAACAAATATTGGTTGCCCCTTATTACCATATTCACCACCCCCATTTCTTTTAATAAAATTATAAGTCAAATAGTCATTGTAAATTATATTGGTTAAAAGGCTTTGCAAATTTATTTTAAAGTACTCTGATTTAATTCCATTTTTCCCATGAACCTGAGGTACTGACCAATAAAAATCATTTTCTGTGTTTAAGACTATAACACTGTCTAATATCCCCGAAGTATCATTTTCGTAAACCCAATAACTACCTGTTTTAAATTTATATGGAGTAATACTTTGTTGTAAATACTCGATTTTTATTTCCGAAGGAGTTAGCGACTTTTCTTCATTTTTATTACAGAACATAACCGATAAAGAAGAAATAACTATAAATATTAAATGTGTTTTTTTCATTAATCCTATATAAAAATAAACAATATAATTTAATTTTCGATTATTATTAATTGCTTCGTTTGTTGCTCATTATTATTAACAATAACAGTGTATAGTCCGCTAATAAAATTCAAATTAATTTCGTGGAACGATTCATTAAAATCATTTTCATAAACAATTAATCCCATTGTATTTATAATTTTTAAATGTTTTCTGTCTGGATTATATGTTTGGATTGAAAAAACACCCTTGTTTGGATTTGGGTAAATTAACATAGGCAAATTATTTAGATAAACTTGGCTAGTATTATTGTTTTGATTCTGCTGTATTTTATTGTTTTTCTTTTCTGTTGACTTATATTCCGCGTTTAGACTAGAATTATAATTTAAATCATTATCTGAATTTATTTTATAACCAGAGGTTGGTGCACAACAATAATCTAAATCAGCTTTTGCTAAAACATCACTACCTTCAAAAGCGATAAACTCATTATTAAAAGAGATCGTGCTACATGCTCTTAATTGAATATTTTGCCCATTTTGTATATTTAAATTAAAAAGATTTAATTCATTTTGATTAAATGAGAAGTTTGTATTTGAGGAACTTGTGGCATTTAATCCGACACTAATTTGCTGCCCTACTAAATTATAAGGATAAGACCCACAGGGAGATAAAGTGTAATATTTAATATAATCTATCGCAAAAGTTGCTGGAAAAGTTAGCGGCCACGTTAAGTTTTCAACAGCTAGATTAGCAATTATTTTCATTAAAGATCCCTGTTCAGGAAATGCTCTATTTATGGTGTAAAAAGCGCTAAAATCTGCCGCCCAAATACTAGGATCAAACTGACCTGTATATGCGTAGGTATAACTTTGAGCCTCACCAATAGATAAATGTACATATTTATCTATTCTTCTTATTAAAACATCATCTCTATACCATTCTAAATAATTAGGCATATAAATAACACTGTATTTATGATACGTGGTATTTAATCCGGTATCGTAAGTATCCAAACCGCAACTTGTATTGCCGTTACTATGAATATTTGTTCCCTGCCTGTTAAAATTACCATCATAAAATTCAAAACAATCAATCTCACTCTGCCCCCCTGATGGAGAGCCTCCAAATGTCCAAAACGCTGGCCAAGAGCCTATACTGATTGGGATTTTACAACTAATTTCATATTTACCGTACCCATAATTTTTTTTTGAAGAAATCATACCTGAAGTATAATGAAAATCACGTAGATTTAATATACCGTCTTGCATTATTTGATTTGGCGGGTAGCAAGGGTTAATAGATTGATGTGTGAATTCTGATTTTGCTGTAATTTTTAATGTTCCATTTGAAATAATAATATTCTGATTATCTGTGTAATACTCTTGTTCACCCGTTCCTAATGAACGTGCGCACCACGAATAATTATTATCCCAATTATTATTATCTAACGTATTACCTTCAAAATTATCTTCGAATACTAACTTCCAATCAAATGCAGGCGCAGTATAGTCGAAGTCAGGTGGTTTCACAAATAATAATTGTGTGGTACAACCGTTAGATCCAGCAGCTTGTGGAAAAATGAAATTCGAAAATAAAATAAGAAATAATATAATTTTATAAGGAATATGTTGCATAAATTTTATAATTTAATTTCTATTTTTTTAATTCGTTTATCCAGTTCAACCAGTAACATTGTTAATTCTTCGATTTTTTGAAGTAATAACTTATTCATTTCTCCAATATCAACACCGTTTTTTGCTACTTCTTTTGCAGAAGGGATATTTTGTAAATGTTTATTTACTAAGTAATAATCTTCAATTTCATTTAAGCTTGGGAGTTTATAATCATTTTCAAAAACATAATCAGCCCAATTTAACTGAGTAACATATAATGATTTAGAAATTATTTTACCATCAACACTTAATAGTGCATCGTAATGATTACCTGTTGGTTTTTTTTTGCCAATATAAGTTGCTCCATTACCTTTAACAATAAAACGATTTTCTTCGCCCGCAGGATAGTCGGCGCTATTAACCATTATACCAAATTGATTTCTATTATTTAAATTTAATATCAAAGCCCTTGCATCTTGAAAAGAGCCATTCATGCTTACACCTAATCCAACGTTTTGCATATTAGTACCAGGGGAAGAAACCGTTAAGCCCCAATTTGAACTATTGTTGCTTATTGCTTGATTTACAACAAGAGAACCATCATCGGCAACAGAAAATGTTTCTACATTTAATTGATTTTTTACCGAAATTGCTCTCCAGTTATTTTGCGACTTAATATTTAAATTAATATTTGATGCATTTGTAGGCATTCCAATTTCAACTAACTTACCCATGCTAACTACACCACCATTAGCGCCTGTATTAATATAAGTATTGCTACCGCACCAATAATTAAACAACAAGCTGCCGTTATTGTTTGTACCTGCAACACTTGCATCAATAGAGCTTTGGCCATTAGGCCATGCTTGTATGTTTAATAAACCAGTAGTGGTAGGGCTTGTGCCATCGTAAATTTGCATCCACCCATTGTAAGAATGGTTAATTGCATCCCAAGCTGTAGGAGCACAATTTGTTGATGCAGGTACAATACCTCCGCCATAACTTATTCTGCGTGGGTTTGCAGCATCTGTACCCGCATTGTATGTTATTCCGTTTGCACCATCAAATGTAAAACCTTTGCGTAATTGCACATCGCCATTTAAATTTGTAGTGCCACCAACATTTAAATCGTTATTAATTTGGGCGCTACGGCTAAAGTTTACTTGGTCGTTAAAGTTTGATACGCCCGTAACTTCTAATTTAAATTTAGCTCGCACATCGCCAAATATGT
>JAYSUQ010000078.1:0-16021 GCA_043718985.1 Bacteroidota bacterium
ATAACAATTACAGCTTATAACATTCGCAACAACCGCAATCACATTAAAGGCATGCACGCTTGTTTGTTAGCAACCCTTTGCGAATATGCATCGGGCTTAAGTTTGTTATCACATTTAAATGCCAATGATTACCGTATTATTTTAAAAAATATTAATATGACGTATCATTACCAAGCAAAAACAGATGTGCACGTGGTATTTAAATTATCTAAACACGATGTAGAAACTAAGTTTATTATCCCATTAAAAAACACTGATGCACTATTTTATGAATTTAATGTTGAGGTATATGATACACAAAAAAATCATATTTGCACGGGCTTAATTAATTGGCAAATTAAAGCTTGGAAAAACGTTAAAATGAAAGTGTTATAATAATTTAATGAAATTAAGCGAAAATAGTTTAAAGTGGCTTATGCGCTTATATCCTCCAATGTTGTTGCAACGCATTTGGGTAAAAAAAATACATAAAGGTTTTACGGGAATTGATGTTAAAATTAACCGAAGTTTATTTACATCAAACTTAGGGAACTCAACTTTTGGAGGCACATTGTTTTCGGCAACCGATCCGTTTTATGCGTTATTGTTTGGCCAACTTATGCAGCATAAAAACTATAATGTTACTGTTTGGTTAAAAAGTGCACACATACAGTATATAAAACCTGCTCGTAGCGATTTGTATTTTTCAATAGTAATTACAACCGATATGATTAATGAAGCAGAAAACGCTTTAAAAAACGAAGGTAAATTTGTAAAATCATTTCCTATTCAAATTTACAACACAGCTAACGAGCTTTGCGTTAGCGCTACAAACGAAGTTTATATTCGTAATTTAAATTTTGTTAAAGCACAAGTTTAATCAAATTTAAAAAACAAGTTGCAATTATAGATGCCTACGTGTTTTTTTAAACAAAACTCACAAACTGTATCATCTGTTTGTATATGATAAATAATCTTGTAAAATAATAGTTGCACTTATCATATCTACGGTTTCTTTATTAGCCCTGTCTTTCTTTTTTAATCCACCCATCATCATTGTTTGATGAGCTAACACGGATGTAAAGCGCTCATCATATCGAGCAATTTTTATTAACGGAAATTTACGAGTTAAATGCACCACAAACGGATCTATGTATCTGGCGCTATCAGATGCTGTGTTTTGCAATGTTTTAGGCTCGCCAACTACAATACATTCAACGTTTTCTTTTATTAAATAGGCTTCTAAATAGGCTATTAAATCTTTGCTATGAATGGTGGTTAAACCAGTAGCAATAATTTGTAAGGTATCGGTAACGGCAATGCCAACACGTTTACTCCCATAATCAATTGCTAAAACTCGAGCCATAAATAATTTAATTAATAGTTACTAAAAGTACAAAACAGAGTTTATAACTCCTAGGGTTGGGTTTTTTAGTAAACTTTAAATTAGTTTGATATTAATAAATTTCGAAATTACAATTGCACAACATTATCGCTTGAGTTAAGTTGTATTATAAGCTTAATCAATAATATCTATTTTTTTAATGAAACTTACTTAGCAATTAAATGAGGGTACAATAATAATATTAGGGTAAAACTATAATATTATATTTTGAGTGAGATAAAAGATTACGAATGTAGTAATCTGTATTGTTGGCAGTAAATTTTGATATATGACTTAATTCAATTTTAAATATGTTGGTTAAGCCAATACCTTGGCTAACCAAAGCTAATTCGGTACCTGTAAAAGTTATTGAATGTTGATTTGGCGGCATTTTTTTAGATGCACCATCTAACGAAACTATAACGCTATCGGTAATGTTAGATATTGAATTACCAAAATTAATTGTAAACCCCATTGATTTAGAAAAAGAAGATGGTATTAAGCTATCGGCTAAAAAGCTTGGTTTAATTGGCGAAAAATTATAATTAAATGCTGGTATTACTGAGTTACCTCCAACAATAATTGTATAATTTGGTTGCAAATAGTTAATTGTAAAAGTTGTATCTCTGTACCAATTATCGCTTTGCGTATCGCAAAACAAAGCCACATTATTTACGCTAACATTACCTGCATTAACGGGTGTGTTGGTATTATACAAAGCGCATTGCATAGCATAATCATTATAGTATCCTAAGCTGGCACTAAAAGTTTGAAGGTTGTAAAAATCAAATATCCCACCAAAAACATTAGTGCTAGTAACACTAACCGAGTTTGTTGGCGTTGGTTGCGTTTTTTTGCA
Organism: Bacteroidota bacterium; assembly: GCA_043718985.1. GTDB lineage: Bacteria > Bacteroidota > Bacteroidia > B-17B0 > Aurantibacillaceae > UBA4416. The sequence goes on from JAYSUQ010000078.1 coordinate 2,223, forward strand.
GCTAACAATTAATAAAATAGATAAAAGTAAAATAAGTGGTAAATGTTTAAATTTCATGTTTTTATTATTTTTATGTTTAAGTATAAAATTTGCTAAAATTAAACAGCATATTTTAAGAGCTTGTTTTTTATTAAACATTAAGCTAACTACCTATTTTAAGTTGTATATCATTGTAGGTGCCTTTTTTTATATCAAATCCTACTCCACCACTATCAGTTTTTAAATATAAATAGTATGTTATTGTTGACTTAGTTCTGGCTTTATAAACAAAATTAAAATAACCATTCTCATTTGTTGCTGTAATATTTTTTCTATCATAAGGTCTTTTTCCGTATTTATTTCTAAACTCTATTAATAAAAGCGTAAGGTTTTTTACAGGTGAACCACTTTTATATAATGCCCTACCACTAACCTGTGTGTTTTTAGTACAAGCTAAAAAAAATAAACAACTGCAAATTAAATAAAACATTATTTTCATAAAATTAAATTTTAACTATTTTTTTTGTTATCACATTTTTATCAAAAATAAATTTAATAAAGTAAGTACCCGATTTAAAATTAGTTAAAAGTATGTGTTTAGTTTTTTCGATATAAAAAATTTCGCCTAACGAATTTACTAATTCTAATCGTACTAATTGCGTATATTTTTCATCGTTTACTTTCACATCAACAAAATTAGATGCTGGGTTTGGCATTACTTCAATTTCGTTTGATGTAATTGGTTCGTATTGTTTTAAAATACTATCGGTGTAGTTCGCGATAAAATTATTTGTAATAGAGTCAGTTAATTTAGTGTAATCCGTTATTATTTGATCTATCATTTTGTCGTGCTCTACTTCATCTTTTTTATTATTATCCAAATTTCCTTCAAGTTTAAATGGCGAATTACAATCGGTAATTTTAAACTCGGCATAGGTGTTACCAGGAAAGTAAGCATCGCCATTTATGGCTATTTCATCAGTAGCCAAACAAATAACAGGCACATCGGTCCAATTAGATGGGTTAGGGTAATTTTGTGCAAAAGTGCAGCTATTACTAACATTACTAAATGTTATTTTTTTAGCCGTTATAATGTCGGTGTTATGTGTTTGATTCTCTAAATCGCCTAACGAACAAATGGTTTTTATTTCGTTGCAACATAATGGTTGGTAAACCCTTACGTAATCAACCTCCATTGTTGTTGATGATTCACTAAACACCCCCCAATCATCATCTTTATATTTAATATTCATTACGTTACTTATAATTAAATTCATGGCATTATCATTTTTAGGATAATCATTTTCTTCATATGCATACAAGCCTGGTAATGGAATGCAAGGCAAATTAATTACCATTGGCCAATTTAAAAACGAAGGCCAATACCAAGGCCTCGGACCACTTCCTAATAGTATAGGTGGTAGGCATACTTCTGTTGGTAGTTGCGAAAATAAATATAAATCATTGCACGTAAGATTTGTAGCAAAGTCAAACACATTTGATGAACCGTAATGACACCCTAATATGTTTTGATTAAAACCCTTGCCAAATCGTGTTGAATACCCTTTAAATTTGCCATCAACAAAAAATTTTGTTTCAAACTCGTCCCAATATAGTGTGTAGGTGTGCCAGCTATTTATATCTTCGGGGTATTTGTCTGTTCTTTGTCTTGAAGCTTTATCGGAGCCTGAGTGAAAAGTCATTGAACAATCATTATAGGTAGAACAGATTCCTTGAGCCACATCGTTATCATAATATTCAAAAACATCAATTTCGGCATAAGTACCCTTGCTATAAAGTAACCAATAGGCAGGCCACATTTTATTGGCACTAGGTACTTTTATTCGGGCTTCAAATATACCCGATTTAAAACCATTTAAACTTTTAATTAATCCGTTTGTAAATTTGTAATCGTTTAAGGTTGAACCAGCATAAGGTGTACGCTGTATTGGTGGCGACTCGGTTTTTTGTTTTAATTTTAAAACACTATTTGTAAATTCAAAATTATGATTATTTAATTGATTTGCCGCATCAATATAAGAATCTCCGTACCATGTAGTAAATTTGTCAACAGCACCTACATCGTCATCAAGTGTATATCCAAAATTAAATCTAAATTTATTTGGTAAATCGTAGGGATTATTAAACTCTTCATTAATTACAGGGTACCAATTACCAGTACACTCCTTTGCGTTACAATTAAAATTTAACCCGTTTAATTTTTTATGTGTAGAGTACTCTAATTTAGGTTTATTTAAAACACGAGGAAATATTAGATTTGGTTGCGCATAATTTTGATAAACAGCTAGCATTAAAGTAACTATGTAAATAATTTTCATCATTATTATTTATTTTTAAGTTCGTTAACTTGTTTTTCTAATTTTATAATGTGTAAATAAAGTGTTTCAATTTTTGCTAATAGCGTTGCATCCATTTCATTTATATCATAACCATTTTGTAAAATATCTTTTTCGCTTGGCACATTAGGTAGGTGTTTGTTTTTTTTAATATACTCTTCAACACTTGTTAGGCTTTCTAGTTTAGTTGTTTTAAAAACAAAATCGGCCCAACTTGTTGGTTTTAATACATACAACGATTTACACGCAATTTTACCATCAACCGCAAGCATTGCATCTTGATGTGGAGTTTGTAGTTTTTGTAATCCAATATAAGTTTGCCCATTACCCATAACAGTAAATGGGCTTTTGCCATCTGTCCATTCAACAGTAAATGCTTTAATGCTTTGGTTCCAAGTTTTAACTTTAATGCCCTTTGCATTATTTGCATTTTGGTTAATTTCAATAGCACTATTCGCATCTATTGTAGCTAAGCCATCGTCGCCAATTTTTAAATTGCGTTGCATGCTCACTTCTACTCCCATAAATACTCTACCGCCATCTTTATAAGATGCCGGCCTTACATCCCAACCCATATTAATATAAGTATTACGTTTGCAAAAAGTATTAATTTCTAAGCCATTTGTACCTAGGCCATTGGCTGCAACCCCCGATACATCAATTAGTGCATTGCCATTCCAGGGTGCCATACCTATGCGAAGTGCTGCATTTACAAGCGGAAAAGCAGCTGAACTACCTAACGGTATGTGGCTTACAAAATTACCAGCATAATAAAAATTTGACCATGGTTCGCTTTGTGCCGTTTGGCATTCGCCAATATTAGGTACTGTTACTTTATTGCCCAATTGAAAACTACCTTTTGTTGCCGATGTAGCTGGTGTATAAAATAACCCATTAGCGCCATCAAACGTTAAGCCGCCTTTTGCGTTAACAGTACCTTCAACAGTTATGTTTTGATTAACGTACATGCTACCATCAACTTTAATGTCTTTTTGGGCAATAATGTTTTCGCGGGTTGTTAAGGTATCTTTTAATAACAATTCGCCTTTAATAAATGCCGCACCCAGCACCGTTAAATCTTCGCGGGCTGTTATATCTCTTATAACGTTTAACGAATCTTTAACCTCTAATGAGTTTACAGTAGTTGTAATTACCGCTTGTGAAAATGTTTGTAGGCTTACTAAAATTGAAATTATGCTTATTGTTTTTTTCATGTTTTTTTTCGATAAAAATAACACATTTTGGAATATATTCCAAAATGAATAATATTTTAAAATAGGTTATTCGTTACATCGTTTTAAAAAACAACATAAATAATTATTACATTAGTTTAGGTGGGCTAATAAAACAATATCGTAAAACAAATAATTTTACTTTAGAAGAGCTTGGACTTAAAATTGGATTAGACCCTGCCAGTGTTTATAATATGGAAAAAGGTAGAAATATAACGGTTTTAACACTTGTTAAATTAGCAATAGCCTTAAAAATTGAGCCAAAAGATTTACTTAAAATTAATTTTGTGTTTAGCGAAAGCGATTTAGATAAATTAATTTCGAGTAAAAATAAAAAATAAATTTTCTCATAATTTAATATTAGTTAACTGCTTTTATTTTTTTAGCAATAAAAAGCGATAATATCGTTGCTATTACTGCAATGTAACCAACACAATTATAATTTTGCAATTCGCCATTGTTAGTGTTGGTAATTATTAAGCCTCCAATTAATGTAATAATACCCATAGCAAATTGTTGTAATGCCGAGTTAAGTGCCATAAACCGCCCACGCAATTGAGGTTCGATAGCCGAGGTAACCATTGTTTGCACAGGTATTAAACGGGTGCCCGATGCAATAAACATAAATGTGCTAAAGCTAATAAAAACATATACCGAATTTGTAGTTGTGTGTGTTATTGCAATAATGGGATAAATTGCAATTATACTTAAAATTACAAAAAGCTTATAGCGCCCATGTTTATCGGCTAGTTTACCAACCATTGGCGCTGCTATAACAGATAATATGCCACCAATTAAATAAATAAATGGCACATCGGTTACCATTGATAAGTGTAAATTATTTACGCAATAATCGGTTATGTAAGGTATAATTGCCATATGCGCTACCACCATAATGGCTGGTAATGATAGTGCTATTAAAAGCGATTGACTATTAAAAACGGTTTTATAAAATTGTTTAACACTAATTTTATTTGTACTAGTTAAATGGGTAGTTACATTAGGGATAAAAATTACAATACACAATAACACTAAAACACCTAAGGCGCAAATAGCATAAAATGGCATTTGCCAGCTAAAAGCATTTGCTAACATTAAACCTGCGGGTATGCCAACAATAGATGCAAGTGCAAAACCCATCATAATAATACCCATACCTTGTGCGCGGCGTTGGGTAGGTATTACATCGCCAACAATGGCTAAAATTACCGACCCACTAACACCCCCAAAAATGCCAGTAAAAATACGCGCTAATAAAAAAAAATGATAGTTACTTGCTATTGCACACAAGTAGGTGCCTATAATAAAGCCAATGTATAAAATAATTAATGTTTTTTTTCGATCAAATTTATCTACCCAAAAAGTAGATGCAAATGCCGAACAGCCAGCAGCAATACCAAACGAAGATACCAACCAACCAAAATGACGTGTATTTATTAAAAAAATAGTTTTAATGGTTGGTGCTAAAGGCATCATTATCATCCCATCTAAAATATTTGAAAACTGCACAAAGGCTAGTGTAAATAATATTACAAGTTCTTTACGTTGCATTTAATATGAATTTGTAATTGCTAGTGCAATTGTTTGTAACTGATGTGTTGTTTTAAAATTACGTGTTGTAGCGCTTACCTTTAATTTAGTTTCAAAAAAAGTATTGGTGAGTTTTGTGTTACCGTAGCCATTAGGGCAATATATATAAATTGTTTTATCAATTAGTGTAAATTCATCCTCATTAAAGTTGAGGTCTTTAATTTTTATAAAATTAGTTTCGTTTGGTTGCTGTGCTAAAAATGTTAGGTGTAAATACGCTACATCTTTTGTTTTATCTAATACAAACGGGTTGTTTTTAATAATAGTATTGAGTTCATCTAAACTAAAAACAATAACAGGCACATCAAAATTAAATGTGTTTTTAATAGCATTTGCTATTAGTTTTTCGGTTAATTGATTATTTTTTTTTGTGTACTTAAACACAACATTGCCACTTTGTATATAAGTTTTAATGTTACTAAAGCCAAGATTGCTAAACAATTTTGTTAATGCATCCATTTTAATAATACGATTACCACCTACATTAATGCCTCTTAATATTGCAATATAAGTTATCATAAATTAAAATTGTTAATTAATAAATCCAGCTAGTTTCATAGCATCTAATTTAATTGCCGAGTCTAATGGTATTTGTAAATCGAGTGCTTTTTTAGTTGCTTTTTTTAATAGTACTGGCTTTTCTCGTATCTGTTTTGCAAATTGTTTTATGTTTTTTTGCTTAGCAATGTTTTCATAATAGTGTTTTGGGTTGGTATATAATTCAAACGCATCTTCAATAAAGGTATTAGCAAAACCAGGTAAATTACCGTCGCTATAAAGTAGCATAATTACTTTGTTTTTTTCGAGTTCGGTTTTTAAATCAACTTGCCAAACTTCGGTTAAATTTTCATCAGCGGGCCTTGGTATAATTTTATTGTAGTAATACCAAAATTGCCCATTGCCAAAACTATTTTGTAAAATTCCCATATAAACTGGCCCGTACCAATAACTATCGCTTATGGTTAATACGCGGGTATTGTTTTTTGCACTATCGTTTTCCCACATAACCTCAGGGTAAGCTAACTTCATGTTTTGTGCTGGTGTATTGTATAAATTCATACTTTTTAACACATCAGCATCTCTGCTACGAGCTGTATCTACAACTTCAATTTTATTCCAAATAATGTTTGGTAAATCGCATTTGTGTAAGTTTTCAATGTGTTTAATAATGGTATCGCTAGCAATACACTCGCCATAAAAACTCCAATGATGGCCAAATTTAGGGAATAATGGATAAGGTGTTGTGGGTTTTAGTTTTTGAAAATATGCTTTTAAATCGAGTACATTTAGTTTGTATTGTTTGCTGTAAGTTATGTAATCGTTATAATTAGTGTTTTTAATAGGGTGTTTGTATTTCTCTTCAACCTGTTTGTTACAATACTCTCCCTTACCTGGTGCAAAAACTAATAGTAAATCAATTCCTTTTTGTTTTAACGAATCGTGTACAACTTTTGCTTTTTGTAATTTTGTTTTTATTTTTTGACTTCCTACATAATCATCGCCATAGGCCGAAAATATATAACCTTCGCTATAAACGTAATCATCTTTGCCAATAACAAATTGGTTAACTCTAATTTGATTAAAAAACGTATAATAAAATTGATTGTTTAGTCGCACATATAACTCCTTATAAGCCCAATGGTCGTTATTGTAATCGTCTTTTAAAGTTTGGTATTCGCCACTAAACCAGCTTTGTGTAGTGTATTTAGGGTTATCATCATTTATAACTATGCCAGTTAAATTTGGTTTATTATTTTTTTTTGTTACACCAACTAGCAATGGTAAACTTAATGCAACAAAGGCTATAATTACAAATATATTTATTGATTTACGATTCATTTTATTTAAAATCTAAAATATATAAATGGGTTAAAATCTAAGGCGGCAATGTAGCTTAACGATATGTAAAATAATAATATGCTAACGCTCAGCATTAGTATGTTTGATGTATTTGAGTGATTTTCGCCATAAACTTTTGCTTGTATGTTTTTTGTAAAAGTGGTAAATGCAAAAAATGAAAAGAAAATAGCTAAGCTTAACGAAAAGTAAAAATCGTTATGTAATGCAAATTTCCCATCAATAAAATTAAAACTAAACATTGTTTTTACAATGTAATTTGCCTGTGTTAAATCATCAGCTCTAAAATAAACCCAGCCAATTACTACAATTAAAAACGTAATTAGGGTTGATATTAGTTTGCCTGTTTTTGCATAAATTTTTAATAAAAATAAACGTTCTAAAATTAAAAATAAACCATGAAAAGCACCCCAAATAATAAAATTCCAACTAGCGCCGTGCCATAAACCCGATAGTAAAAACACAATTAATAAATTACAATACAAGCGCGTATTTGAGTTTACTTTATTGCCACCTAATGGTATGTATAGATAGTTTTTCATCCAAGCGCCCAAAGTAATATGCCATCGGCGCCAAAAATCGGTAATACTATTTGATAGATATGGATTATTAAAATTTTCGGGCAATTTAATTCCCATTATTTTGCATAAGCCAATTGCCATATCGCTGTAACCACTAAAATCAAAATATATTTGAAACGAGTAGGCTATTGCAGCCGTCCAAGCAGCAGCTGTATCAATATTTTCAATGCCTAACTTAAAAACATCATCGGCTTGTGCGCCAATGGTGTTTGCAATAATTACCTTTTTTGCTAAGCCAATACAAAAGGTGTAAAAGCCACTTAATTTAATTTCGGTCGTATAATTTTTTTCGCGGCTTGTAATTTGGTCTGCAATATCGTGGTAACGTACAATTGGCCCAGCAATTAATTTAGGAAACAGTAAAATGTAGGTTTGATAATGCCAAAAGTTTTTTAATGGTTTATGAATGCCTCTGTAAACATCTACTACATAGGTTACACTTTCAAACGTGTAAAAAGATATGCCAATTGGTAATACAATTTTTAACCAACTAATTTCTGTAATACCGGCTAATCCTAAAACATCGTTTATATTATCAATAAAAAAATTAGAATATTTAAAATAAAACAATAAACTTAAATTCATTATTAACGACACTATTAATAATTGTTTTTTTGTTTTTTCTGATTTAGTTTCCGCCATTTTATTGACTAAAAAATAATCTAAAAAAGTTGTGCCAAGTAAAACAAAAATAAATTTTGGTCCGCCCCAAGCATAAAATACAATACTAAAAATAAGTATGCAAGCATTTTTTAGTTTATTGGGTGTAAGGTGATAAGCCAATAAAAAAAACGGTAAAAAATAAACTAAAAATGTAATGCTGCTAAATGTCATTTTAAAATTGTAATGGCTTGTTTTTTGTAACTGATGAAAAATCATTTAAAGCAATTCCTTTTTCAAGATGAAAAAATAAAGTTTTAATAGGAACGAGTGTGCCTGTAAAAACTGGTTGTCCACCAAGTATTTCACTCTCACTATTAATTATATTTTTTATTGTTTCCAAACTACTAATTTACTAAAAATAAACATTGTTGTTCGACAAATATAAACCAAAAGTTTATCACGCCCATATTTATCATATAAATTAAAGCATTTTAAAATTTAAAATAGTTGGGTAGTTTGTGCTAAAAATAGTTTTTGTTAATTACAAGTTGTAGGCATAATTTTTACAGATAAAAAAATGATTTTGATAATCGTATTACTTGAAATTAAAATAGCCCATCGTTATTGATGAGCTATTTTCAAAATAATTATTTAAAATTCTACTCTTTTATAAAACGTAAAGTGGCGATTCCTTTTTCTGTTTTTATATAAATGAAATAAATTCCAGAAGATAATTTTTCTATAGAGAATGTTTTAGTGTTTTCTGTTTTAACTAAAACCCCTAACGTATTTAAAACATATATTGTTTGAATATCTTCATCAGTTTGTACTGTTACATTACTAGAACTTGGATTAGGGAAAAGTGTTATATCGTTATTACTAGTTGTTAATTGATTAATTCCAGTACATAAACTAACATTTTGAGTAACTGTTGCATTATTTTCACAACCGTTGGCATCTGAACCTGTAACTGTATATATGGTTGTACTTGATGGTGTAACTGAGATGCTAGATCCTGTTCCGCCTGGATTCCAAGTATATGAGGTTGAAGTACCATTAGCGGTTAAAGTTGCAGTTTGTCCAACACACATAAGGGAATTATCTGTTGTAGCATTTATGGTTGGAAGCGTGTTAACTGTTACATTAGATGTTGCAAAGGTATTAGATATACAACCTGCTACGCTTGTTCCAATAACTGTATAGCTAGTATTTGCAGTTGGTGTTTTTACAGTACTACCTCCTTGTATGGTATAAGTATTTGCACCATTTGGCGTAATGGTAAAAGAATTTCCAGAACAAATTGTACCACTGTTAACAGCGATAGTAGGATTAAGAGCAATATTAATAGTTACTAAATCTGTCATTTCTAAATTACAAATAGGTGCGCCGCAATCAACATTGCCCACAACCCAATCCGTGTTAGGGTCCATTCCCAACATAGTGCCGGTAGCACCAGTAGCTATATCTGCAACTTTACTTCCAAAGTTTTCATTTAGTTTGAAATAATTTTTTAAACCAACCTCATTTCCTATTAGGCAATTATTCATATTTCCTGCAATTTCTGTTTGAGTTCTCGCTGTATTCCAAATTCTGATGTCATCCATTTTTCCGTTATAATATTCGGCTGTTCCAATTGTAGGATCTTCGCCTATCGTAATTTTGTTAGTGCAACTTGGTATAGAAGTAAAGGGAGCAGTGCTTGTCGCAACAGCAGTTCCATTTAAATATAATGTGGTAACACCATTGTTAAAAGTTCCAGCAACATGGTTCCAAGTATTAAGTGTTAAAACATTTGCCGTACTTAATTGGTGAAGTACATTTCCTGCACCTTCAACTACAAATCTTAATCCTCGACCGTTATTTGTAGTATTATAAGTATCTAGAATAATTTCGCCACTTGTAGCAGCATTATTACTATAACTTGAAATTATTCTTTTATAAGTCGTTGCTCTTGGAAAAATCCATGCTTCCACTGTTAATGAATTTGTGGCAGTTGTAGTTAAAGTTGTTGTTATGATATCATTAGTTCCATCAAAATCTAAAGCATACAAGCTAGTTCCAGGAGTTTCTGCATAAACATTAAATGTTGTGTTGGCTGTTAATGAACCCGTATTGAATGCTAAAGCATTACCTGTTCCTGTAATTGGGCCTGCAACTACAGCATTTGTTGCATCATCTCTCAAAAAATACTTTACGCCATTTAATGAAACTCCTGTTGTAATAGTGGCACTGTTGCCCGAACAAATAGTGTTTTGCGCTACACTTACCGTTTCGTTATTTATAGCAGGTAAAATAGTAACACTTGCTGTTGTAAAAGAGCTATGTCCATTGTTATCGGTTGCAGTTAATGTAACCGTATTAATACCAACATTTGAACAATCAAACATTGATGGATTAACACTTAGTGTTGGGGCACCACATGTAGTAGTTGATCCATTATCAATGTTAGAACCTGTAATGTTTTTTTGACCGTTACTGTTTAATTGCACTGTGTAGTTTTGCGCAATTGCAGTTACCGAAGTACTAAAACAAGCACTTGTGTAATTTATATCATCAATATATAATCGTCTGGCATTGTTACTAGGCAATCTTATTGCTATGTACTGATAATTACCAGTATAGCTAGATAAATCTACCGTGAAAGTTGTCATGGTGGTATTTGTAACATTAAAATTGAATATATTAACATATGATGCTGGGCTACTTGGAGCAGATACTACACCAATATACATAGCAGGTGGGCCAAAGGCAGCGATCATGCGTGCTTTAAATGTAAGAATGCCTTTTGCATTAGTTGTCATAGGTAAATATAACATTGGAGGCCAATTTTGATCTTCAGTTGACCACGCCTCACCACCTCCAATGCTAAAGAAGCCAGGTCCTCCATTCGTCCAACAAGTTGGTAGTACATTTGCATTAAAATTTTCTGATACGGTTGGTGTTGCAACTGTACATTGTGCATTAATTTTGAATGTGAATAAAGTAATTAAGATAATTAGTAAGTGTTTTTTCATGGTTATTTGATTTTATTTTAAACAAACATAAAGGTAAAAACACTAAATATTAATGAGAGTTCAGCAACAGCCAATTGAGTTTAGTAATGGACAAATTTATGCAGAAATAGCCTCTTCAAACTCTACCTTTTTGTATTTAGAGAGTTTGGTTGTTAAACCATTAGAGAGTTGAATGCTTAAATCGGATTTAGAATAATGCTTGATGAAATTTTTATTAACGAGCCATGATTTATGTACTCTAAAAAACTGAGGTAAACTCTCTAATATAGTTTCAAAATGTTTGAGATTTTTACTGGCAATGTATGTTTTTTCAGTAGTATGAATAGTGCAATATGATTCCTGTGCTTCAATAGCAATAATGCTTTCTATTGGAACAATATTTTGCTGTCCTTTATCACTAATTACAATGTTTTTCAATTGTTTACTTTCCAAAGTATTACTCAATAATGATAAGCGTTGCGACTGTTGTTCGATATTACGCTGTTGCACAACTCTATCAACTGCATTTTTTAAACGGTCAATGTCAATGGGTTTCAATAAATAATCAATGGCAGCTACTTCAAATGCTCTAATAGCGTATTGATCGTAGGCTGTTACAAAAATAATCTCAAAATTTATTTCTTTAAAAAAAGTCACAATTTCAAATCCCGAATAATTAGGCATTTCAATATCTAAAAATACTAAGTCGGGTTTTTCTTTATAGATAACTTCAACAGCTTGTAGCACATGGTTGCATTTGGCAATCAATTCAACATCCGGACAAAAACGCAACAATAAATTTTCAAGCACATCTCTTGCGCCTTCTTCATCATCTACTATTATGGCTCTAATTTTAGTCATTGGTAACAAACATACGATTCGTTTTTAAATCTTGAATATCAAATTTATAAATCATCTCTTTTAATTTAGCAATGGATTAAAATTTATGTTTTATGGGGATTGATAAAATCACTTTTGTTCCTATTGCTTCGTCGTTTTCGTATAAGTCTTCGTATCTATAACCAAAATTTCCTTCAAACACATTACTTAAAATTTCAAAACGTTTATGAATGGCTTTTCCTGAAAACGATTCGTGTTCCGAACGTTGTCTTAATTTGATAGCTTTCGATTGTTCGCGTCCAATACCATTGTCTTCTACCGTACAAATCAAAGTGTCTTTTAATTCAAAGGTAATGGTTAAGTTTTTCTGCCCATCTTTATGCAGTAAACCATGCAGTAACGAGTTTTCAATAAATGGTTGAATCAGTAATGGTGGTAACATAATATCACCTACATTTTTAGTGTTGATGGTATAAGTGAAATTTTTTTTAAATCTTAGTTTTTCTAAGGATAAGTACAGTTCTAATAATTTTATTTCCTGTTCAAAATCAATAAAGTCTTTTTCTGAGTAATTTAAGGTTCTCCGAACCAAATTTGAGAAAGTAGTAATGTAGGAATAGGAATGTTCTACATCGCCTTTTAAAATTAAGTCCTGAATAGAGTTCAATGAATTAAAAATAAAATGCGGATTCATCTGCGATTGAATAGCAGTTAGTTTCGATGCATTTAACTCGTTAATTTGTTGAGATTTTTTTTGTTGAATATTCAATTGCCATCTGTAAATTAAAAAGACTATACATAAAAAACACAAAATAACTAATGTTATAAACCACCAAAGCTCATAAAAAGGGTGGGCTATAGTAAATAAAAAAGAAATGGGTTTGCTGTATAGTCCTTGGTTTTCAGCTTTTGCTATTAAAGTATAATTACCAGATGCTAGCGCATTATAAGATATTTGATTTGACTCATACTTATTGATACTCCAAGTGGTGTCATTACCAATAAGTTTATAATGATAACGAATAGTTTCTCGATTTTTTAAACTCGGAGATGAAAAAACAAATTTTATTTTTCTTTGATTACTTTTAAAAACACCAGTTTTATGGATATCTATGCTTTTATCATTTAATAAAATAGCATTGAATTTAATAATAGGAACCAAAATTTTATCATTTGTTTTATTCATATCAAATAGTTGAACGCCTTCAGTATGACTAACCCACAACTGATTACGATTAAATGTAAAATCAATTACTCTTTTGGGTGCTATTCCAAAAACTGAATATAAAGACTTTAATAAATTTCCATTCATGTCAAATTGAACAAGCCCTTTCGACGATTTTGAAATAATAGTGTTATTGTAAATGATTGATTTTTTTAAAGGCTCAATTATTCCATTTACTATTGGAGTAATTTTTTTTATAATCGTTCCATTTTTTAAAACCAGAATGCCATTCTTTTTTGTGAAAGCATAAATCTTACCTTTATCATAACATAAGTAATTCGGAAAAATAGCTTCATTGTTATAAACTATTTTTTGAGTTGTTCCATTAAAAAATAACACATAAAATCCATTTGAAGTGGATGCGTACAAGCAACTATCCTCAAAATTATATTCTATGCTGTAGATTCTACAATCCATATTGTTTAACACTTTAATATTGAATGTATTGAGGCCATCGCCGGTAACTTTTAAGATACCCCTGTTTGTTCCAAGATAAATGAGCGTATCAGAAAGAATAACCGCGTCTTTTAATGAAGACTGTA
>JAYSUQ010000079.1:0-5237 GCA_043718985.1 Bacteroidota bacterium
TGTAACATTAACAGGAATATATAAACTTAAAACAACAACTATTGAACTAACTAGTTATCATAATCAATTTTCTAATTTCATTTATTTGAATCCAGCATCGCAACCCGAATTAACTATTAAAGGTGCTTACCCAGTTTTTAATTACAAACAAGCCAATGTTAAAATTAGTGGAATAGATGCTAAAATTAAAACTCAACTCGTTAACCATTTAGAATTAACAACAAAAGCAATGTTATTAAGGGCTTGGAATTACTCAATTAATGATTATTTAGTTTACATGCCATCGGATAGATATTCTCTTGACGCAAAATTATTTACAAAAATTTCAAAAAAAATACCTGAAATATATGTACAATCAGGGTATCAATTTATTACAAAACAGTGGCGTGTACCTGCTAACACAGATTTTGCAACGCCGCCAAAAGCATATGGTTTATTAACAGCCGAAATTGGTAGTTCGTTTAAATTTGACAAACAACAATTAAATATAAGTTTAACTGCCACTAATTTATTAAACACAATTTACAGAGATTACTTAGATAGGTTTAGATACTTTGCTGATAGCCAAGGCCAAAATTTTACATTAAGAATTAAAATGCCATTAACAATTTACGATAAAAAATAAACAATCAAATAAAAACCAAATAAAAAATGAAAACAACCATCACAACAGTAGCATTATTAGCGATACTCGCAACTACTTTTACATCATGTAAAAAAGACAAAAAAACAGAGCCAATTCCCGAACAACCAGCACCACCAGTTAACCAAGCAGAGTTAATTACTACTATGAAAGTAATACTACACGATACAACAACACACATAAATACCATTTATATGTTTAGTGATTTAGATGGCCCTGGAGGAAATGCGGCCGTATTTGGAGGTGCAAATCAATCAGATTCAATCATTAATCTTTTATCAAATCATGTGTATCAATCAACAATTTTATTATTAGATCAAACAAAAAACCCTGTTGATACAATTTCGAAAGAAGTTTTAAATGAAGGGGTTGACCACATGTTTTTCTTTAATAGTACAAACCCAACTGGCACACCCTACAACACGTTTTTAACCGCAAGTATGACTAACATTAAATATCTTGATTTAGATGCAAACAATAGAGGTATTGGTTTATCAACCTTATGGATAGCACCAACTATGGCTATGAATAAAACACCTTTAACTATTGAATTAAAGCACCAACCAAATGTAAAAAATGGTACTTACACGCCAGGAGAAACCGATATACAAGTTAATTTTAAATTAAAAATAAATTAATAACATATTGGCGGCATGTTTTTAATTAACGTTTAAAAACATGCCGCTTTTAACGTTTGCATGTATTGCAACCCTTTTTGGCGCGATAAATTTATATTATTTTCGGGTATTAAGTGAGCATGTGGATATGTTGATAGAGCTTTGGTAATACTATCTTCTCGTAAAATATGCAACATAGGGTAGGGCGATCGGTTTGTGTAATTTGCAGCATCGTCATCATTACTATCTTCAAAACAATAATTAGGATGAAAGCTTGCTACCTGATAAATACCTTCATAATTTAATTTTTGTAACAAATCATTTGCATCATTTACTAAATCTAAATAATCATCAAAATTATTAAAAATTAAGGGCGTAATTATAAAGGATGTTTCAATTAAAGGGTTGGTATCTAATTTTGCAAATTCAGTATGTAAACATTCTAAAACTAAATTTACATTTTCGTTAGTAACAACTGCATAGTTTATTGTTTTTTGCAACAGTGCTTTAGCTGCAAATGGGCAAAAATTTAAATCAATCACAACCGATTTAATCCAATTTTGTGTTTGATGTATTATTGTTTCTGATGTTAATTGAGTCATAGTTTTTTTGATAAATTAAAAAATCCTAACTTTTTAAGGTTAGGATTTTTTTTAATGTAAATTGAATCAAGTATTTAAATAATTAACATTGCATCGCCATACGAATAAAATTTATATTTTTCTTTAATAGCTTCTTTGTAAGCCTTCATAACTAAATCGTATCCACCAAAGGCGGCAACTTGCATTAATAAAGTAGATTCGGGCATATGAAAATTTGTAACCATACAGTTAGCTACCGAAAAATCGTAGGGAGGAAAAATAAATTTATTTGTCCAGCCACTATACGGATTAACATGCCCAGTTGTAGAAACTGAAGACTCTAAAGAACGCATTACGGTAGTACCAACAGCACAAATACGTTTTTTTCTATCTTTTGCGCTATTTATAATTGTACAAGCTTCTTGAGTAATAATTGCTTCTTCGCTATCCATTTTATGTTTAGTTAAGTCTTCTACTTCAACCATTCTAAAAGTACCTAAACCAATATGCAAAGTAATATTTGCATATTCAATCCCTTTAATTTCAAGACGTTTCAATAATTCTCTGCTAAAATGTAAGCCCGCGGTAGGTGCTGCAACAGCACCTTCGTTTTTAGCATATACAGTTTGATAACGATCAATGTCACTCTCTTCAACATCACGTTTTATATATTTAGGTAGTGGTGTTTCGCCTAATGCATATAATGCTTTTCTAAATTCTTCGTAAGGGCCATCATATAAAAAACGCAATGTACGCCCGCGCGATGTAGTATTATCAATGACTTCGGCTACAACGTTTTCGTTATCACCAAAATATAATTTATTACCAATACGAATTTTACGAGCAGGATCAACTAAAACATCCCACAAACGGCTTTCTGCATTTAATTCGCGCAATAAAAATACTTCAATTTTAGCACCTGTTTTTTCTTTATTTCCATACATACGTGCCGGAAAAACTTTGGTATCATTTAAAATCATTACATCACCTTCATCAAAGTAATTAATAATATCTTTAAATTTTTTATGAGAAATTTTACCAGTCGCTCTATCAACAACCATTAGTTTACTTTCGTCACGGTTTTTTGCTGGGTGTTCTGATAATAATTCTTTTGGTAAATTAAATTTGAACATTGATAATTTCATATCGTATCTATTTTTTTAATATAAGATAGAACAAAAATAAACTTTAATAAATTAAAGTTATTTCATAATCTTACGGGATTAGTTTATGGTGCAAAAGTAAGTATAGAAAGTGCCTTTTTTACATTTAAGGTGTAAATTTAAATAATTGAATTTTAGTTATTTAAATTTACTATAATTTACATTCTGTTAAATTTACATAAAACACTAGTAAACAAGTGTTTACAAGGTATATTAGCCTTACCCCCGCCATAAATAAATGGCTTTAAAAACAGTAAAAAAGACCTGTTTTTAAAGAATGCTACCAAAAAAGTTATTAACAATAAATACACGATTTTAACGATTTGCGCAAATTTTTAAAATTAAATTAATCTAATACCCAAAAAATAATAATTGGTGTTGGGGTGGGAGTGGTACGCTCTTTTTTTTAACATCTGTTTTTAGTTATTAGATTCTAATACATCTAATAAAGTCTAAGACACCACAAATAACTCTAATAACATTTATATTTTTTTAATAGTTTATCTAAGAACTAAAAAAAATTAAAACCTAAAAAAATGGCAAACGATAAAACACCGATTAAAAATACTCAAACAGCATTTAAAGTGGTAGTGTATTGGATATATAAAAAAGAAGGGTTAAAATACACGCAAATTGAAATTAACGCTAAAATGAATAGGCGTTTTTTGTCGTCGCACGATTACACAATTTTTAAAGGTGAAGCGTTAACAAATCACGAGTTAGCATTAAAAAAATTAGATAAAATGCTAGGGGTTAGTTATACAGGTAAATTTTATACCGCAATAGTAATTTATAACACTCAGCTCGGCGAAATTGCAGTAAGAAAATATACGCAGTTTGGATTACAGGAATTGCGACCGATTGAATTTTATATAACGGGTAAAAATTTAAACGAAGTTAGAGTAAAAGAAATTACAGGCAATCCGATTTTAATAAATGGTTACGACCCAAATAATATTAATTGTTATGATATAATTAATAGAGAGGTTTTTAATGAATTTAACAAAAAATCATTGTATGAATATGGCAAAGGTTTAAAAACCTTATCTTATATCGACCGTATAAAGTCATTACCAAAACACCCCGTATAACAATTTAAAACACCTTAGTTATGGAGCGCAAAAAAGTAACACACAAAATTACAGTACGATTAAGTACGGAGGAATATTTAATGATGTTGGAAATTTGTAAACAGACTAGCAGTAAAACCATATCTAAAGGAATTATAAGAGGTGTTAAACTAATATTATATTATAAACAAATGGCTTTTGATTTACAAAACGAAATTGACTTTTTAAAATATGAACAAAGCAGAAAATAAACACACTATTCATTTGGTTTTTGAAACGCCCGAAGATTTTATATTATTAAATGAAATAAAAAAACTAACAGGTTACGGCGTTAGCAAAAAGGCTATAATAGATGCGCTTAGGCAGTTTCCACACTTTGTTAAAAAATCAGATTTTTTAAATGATGAGTACATAAAAATAAATAGGGAGTTAGAGTTAGTGCAACTAAAAAACGAAGTTTTTATATCTAAAAATAAATTAAATGACTAAATACACGATTACGTTTACCGCTAGCGATATACATGGCACTACAAGTGTTACCAAAGTTTTTGTTAAAGAAACTAATATAGCAGATGCAATATTTAAAGCGCAAGATTTTGCAAGAAATAATGTAAATAAATTTTCAATTTTTAAAAGTATTAGATATGAAAGTAAAAGTTAAGTTAACACAAAAACAGTACATTGAATTAATGGTGTTTATAGGTAAATTAAATTTTACAGATTACATGCAAATAAATAATATTGATGTAATTAATTACCGAAAATTATATTTTGATGCGTTGCGAAAATACGAAGGTTGGTGTACAACAAGTGAATTTCACAAAGGCGTTAAATTATCAACTATTAATATTGATATAAATCACATTAATAGTTTAAGTAAATTATTGTTTGAATTTCAGTTAATAAAAAGTAAATTAATGACTTATCATGAATCCATTTTATTAAGCCTTATTAATCAATCAACGCAACAAATATCAATAAAATCAAACCAATATTTAAAAAATTAATTATGAGTAACGAAATACCTACTATCGAAGATTATAACTTTACAATAGTTGTAAAAAAATACAGAAACGGAAAGTTAGAGCATAAAACTTTTACTTCGCCAAACGCAACAAATGCGTTAAATGAATTTGAGGGACTTTATTTAAAAGAAGCAAAAC
>JAYSUQ010000080.1:0-15730 GCA_043718985.1 Bacteroidota bacterium
AACTGTTGCTAGCAATAATCGCTTTAGCAAAAAACAAAGTGAGGCTAATGCAATAATTAATAATGAGTTTGATGTTTTAGTTTACCCAAACCCAAGTAACGGCAGTTTATTTATAACTCCTGTAGGTAAGGATAATAGCAACTTACAGGTTATTATTACAGATATTAGTGGTAGAGTTGTTTACTCTAAAGATTTAAATATTATTAATGGTGCCGAAAATTTAGATTTAAACTTAGCAAACGGTACGTATATTATTAAAATTACCAATGCACAAACTAACCAAAATATAGTTAAAAAATTAGTAATACAAAAATAGGTTACCAAAAAAAGCCACACTAAATTAGTGTGGCTTTTTTGTTTACAGCTACATAATTATGAAATTATTTTTTTGCTTATGCTTGAGTTTTTTTGCTTTTACTACAAAAGCACAATATAATTATGTAACCAATTCAAGTTTCGATATTTTGCCATTTTGCCCCAATTCAGATAATCAAATGTCAATTGCCCAATTTTGGGATTCTCCAACTACAAATAGTCAATTATTTAATACCTGTTTATCATCTTTTTATCCTATGCCAAGTTCTGCTGGCGGTTTAGTTTATCAAACACCCCATTCTGGAAATGGAGCTGCTGTATTTTGGGGTTACAACACTCCGGGTATGGATTATAGAACTTATGTTCAAAATAGGCTTGCTGATACTCTGAAAAAAGATGCTTGTTACTATGTTCGTTTTTTCATTAATTATAAAAATCCACAAAAAATATGTATTAACAATATTGCTTTAAACTTTTCGCAAAATCAAAATAGTGGCTGCTCTGGTTGTCTACTGCCTTTGGTTTCACATGTTTCAAAATTTAATAAGTCCTTTATTTGTGACACCTTACCTTGGGTTGAAATATCTGGAGTATATAATGCAATAGGTGCTGAGAAATATATTACAATTGGTAATTTTAATAATGATAATGACACTGACACTGCTTATACAAGTTACGGCATAAATTATCTAGGTGCATTATATTTTGTTGATGACGTATCAGTAACCCCCATTGATAGTATAATAGGCGGCATGCCTGCACAAGCAGGAGAGGATAAAAACATTGCATTGGGCGATAGTGTGTTTGTCGGCCAAGAAATAAGTAATTTAAATTGCAATTGGTACCAGTTGCCAAGCAACACTTTAGTTGGCACTAACACCAGTGGTGTTTTTGTAAAGCCAACAACCACAACAAGTTATGTAGTTGAGCAAAGTTTGTGCGGCAATATAACTTACGATACTATAATGGTTAGTGTTGTACCAACTGCAATTAGGCACTATAACGAGCTGCAAAATAGTGTACTTATTTACCCAAACCCTGCACAAGATGCTATTTATTTTGAGTTTTTAAATTATAACAATGAATCTTATAGTGTTGAAATTATAAATACATTTGGCGAGCATATTTTAACCGAAAATGTAACAACTAAAAACTTAAGTTTAAAAACTAATGGCTTAATTAGCGGCACTTATATTATTAAAATTACTAATACACTTAATAACGAAAAAATAGTTAAAAAATTAGTAATACAAAAATAATCTTACAATTAAACTCTATTTTTTACAACAAGTGCTTTAATTTTAATTAGCGGTGGCGCCCTGTTAGAGTATATAGAAAACGGAACATTGCCAGGTGTAAGAGCTATTGAAGAAGATTAGGAATAGTATTTTAAAATTAATACTGATTTAAAATGTGTGAAAAATGCAATTTACATCGTTACCGTTTAAAAATAAAAAATAGTATATTTGAAACTTAACAAAAAACACAAACATGGAATTATACTTAGATTCGGCAAACCTTAAAGAAATTGAAGAAGGTTTTAAATTAGGATTTTTAAACGGATTAACAACTACACCTACCTTTATGCAAAAGGAAGGTATTACTGATATTGACGGCACTATTGTTAAACTAAGTAAAATAGTACCTATATTACAAATTGAAGCTTTAGGTAACAGCGCCGAAGAGGTTTTGGCCGAAGCCGAACGCCAATTAGCTTTAGGTTTAGATCCTAAAAAAACAGTTTTTAAAATTCCTGTTTCATTAGAGGGTGTTAGAGCCTGCAAAATGCTACGCGATAAGGGTTATTTAGTAAACGTACATTTAGTGTATACCTTACAACAAGCCTACATGGCTATGCAAGCAGGTGCAACGTATGTTTGCCCTTTAGTTGGTCGTTTACAAGATCAGGGCCACGATGCATTAGCATTAGTGCAACAATGTGTTGATGCAGTTGATTTGTACGACTACGATACGAAAATCATGTTCTCATCTGTTCGTAATGCCGAGCACGTGCGCAATGCCATTAATATTGGCGTTCACACTATTACTGTTCCATTAAAAATTATTAAACAATTAACCGAAAATAATTTTACCACACTAGGTACCGATCAATTTATACAAGATACACGTTTAATGATGGTAAAAGTGAAAGAAGCAATTAAAGCAACTAACCCTTTGGTAACAGAAAACACCTCGGTAACAGATGCAATTGTTAAAATGACAGAGTTTGGTTTTGGTGCTATTACAGTTACTAAAGCAGACGGAAGCATTAAAGGCGTATTTACAGATGGTAGCTTACGCAAATTAATTGGAGAAAAAGGAAGAGATGTTTTATCTAAAAATTTATCGGATTTAGAATACCGCGAAGCAATTACTATTGAAGGAAATGTTTTATTAAACGAGGCATCAGATTTGTTTAAAAAAACAAATGTAGATACAATTGTTGTAACAGAAGCTGGAAAACCAGTTGGTATGTTAGATATACAAGATATGAAAGGTTAATTATAACTAGTAATTTTTTAAGTAATAAGCGTTATCATTTTTTTTGATAACGCTTTTTTTTAAATTAAGATTTTAAATGAAAGCAAAAGTAAACACATCTGCCGTAACCGAAAACCAATTAGTATGGACGAGTACCGCATCAACCCAAACTAAGGCACAAAAAGATTTTAACGAAGCATTAAATAAACACAAATTAGCAGTTAAAAAATCGAAAGAAATTGATGATTTAGTTGTATTAGCAGTTGCAGAGTATCATAAAATAATGAATCCTGAAATTGAAAAACAAAACACTTTAATAAAAGAGCGTACCGAAATGCTTTGCTATATTTTAGTTAATGATGTTATTAAATTATCTAAAAACGAAAAACAAGCACTTAAAGATTGTTTACTTAATATTTGCAATGATGAAATGGATGAGGATAGAGATTTTTATTTAAACGTATTAAAGCAACTCGAAACTACTGCCGAACGCAACCATCGCATTTTGCAAAAACAACGCATAGAAAAAGAAATAAAAGAAAAATTTGGTTTTGATGTTGATTTAGATGAATTGCATAAAAAAACATTTGCAAACCAAGAAGAAGAGATGGCGCATAAACTAAAATTTAAAGATTTTTTTGAAAAGGTAGAAGAAGGCAAACAACAAGAGTACGAATCATTTTTTGACGACCAATACCAACATCAAAACAAAAAACAAAGTAAAACTCAATTTGAAAAAGAAAGAAAATTAGCCGAGGCTGAAAAACTATTAAATACCGATATTAATAAATTATTTAAAGATTTGGCAAAACTCATACATCCTGATAGAGAGCTTGACCCCGAGATGCGACATAAAAAAGAAAATTTAATGAAAGAATTATCTAATGCGCGCGATAATGCCGATATTGGAGATATACTTCGCATAAAACTATTGGTTGATGAATTGCTGCCAAACAATAACAACGAACTATCGTTAACCGATACAACAATAAAACGTTTTGTTACAGTGCTTAAAACTAAAATTAAAGAACTTGAAGATACCATTTATCAAAAAATTGTTGGCTTACCATTTTTAAATAATTTATCGTTCAAAAATATAAACCAAAAAAATGTGTTTAAAGCCATACAAAATCAACACAAAGAAATTACCGATTTAAATAAAGATTTATTACGAGAAATTAATTATTTAAAAAAACAACCTAAGTACATAAAAACAATAATAGAAGAATACATTTACTCCGATCATTTAATTTGGTAAACACATGTCGCAAATTACACAAGCATACGCAACCATTGGCGGGCAGTTTTTAACCCCCGAAGCAATACTAATTGAAAAATTAAAAAACATAAAAGCATTTGTGTTTGATTGGGACGGAGTGTTTACTAACGGTAGCAAAAACCATTTGTTGCAAAGTCAATTTAATGAGGCCGATAGCATGGGCACAAATTTATTGCGTTTTTCACATTACTTAAACCACACAACGTTACCAGTAACTGCAATAATTTCGGGCGAAAAAAACAGTGCGGCTTTTACATTTGTTAACAGAGAATGTTTTAACTATTCGTACTCTAAATTTGCAAATAAATTAGAGGCAGCAAACCACTTATGCAAAAACAATAACTTGCAGTTAAACCAAATTTGCTTTGTGTTTGATGATGTGCTTGATTTGTCGTTGGCAGAGGTTTGTGGCGTTCGTATTTTTATACCTCGACACAAAAGCCCCTTGTTTAACGATTATGTAATTAGGCATCACTTAGCCGATTATGTTACAGCATCACAAAGTGGCGAATTTGCTGTTCGCGAAGCTTGCGAATTATTAATTGCATTAAATGCAAACCTAGATAACGTTATAACTGAACGTAAAAATTATTCGCCAAATTACAATAACTATTTAGCAATAAGAAAAACCACAAAACCATTATTCTATACCTTTACAAATGGAGTTATTGTTGAGGTTAATGAGAAATAAGTTTTTTAACTAAGGAGTACGAAAAAAAGTTAGTAAATATCTTTGAGTAGAGTTAGGCTTGAAAATGCTATGCGCTTAATAAAAATTTTTGCCTTTAAAAAAAATCGCACCAAATTAATGATGCGATTTTTTTATTTAAACCTATTTAAATCAATGATTAGGTTTTAGTTTTTTAATAATTTTATAACACGTGGATTATGGTTTTCTGAAATTATTTTAACGGTATATACGCCTTCAGCAAATGCTTGTAACGATACGTTTGATACTGTTGTAGTAATAATTTGCTTAATAATTAATTTTCCAATTGCATCAAAAATTTCAATACTTCCGTTATTAAAATATGTTTCATCTACATTAACATTAAAATTAGTTGATGTTGGGTTTGGGTAAATAGCCACTGTGTTATCATTAACTAACTCTGTTATTTTAGTCCCAAAACCAACACAGGTTGTTGCGCTTGCTTGGCAATTATTTAAATCGGATACATACACAGTATAACATGTGGGTAATAAGTTAGTAATGTTAGTCGCAATTTCTCCTGTACTCCAAGTATAGGTATAGCTAGCATTACCACCACTTACTATCGAATTTGCACTACCATCAGCGCAAGTTCCACAACTTGCATCGGTGTATGTTGTAGTTACAGTTAATGGCGTTGGTTCGGTAATTACCGTTGTTGTACTAGCATTACAACCATTTGCATCAATCACAAATACCGTATAATTACCAGCACACAAGTTAGTTGATGCGCCATTAGGTATAACACTATAACTATATGGTGCTGTACCGCCAGTTGCGTTAGTTGTAAACTCACCGTTACATATACCAAAACAACTTGCATTAATAACATTTGCCACCGCAACAGTTGGCGAGCTATTAACCGTTACACTCAACGTTTTGCTATTTGCGCAAGTACCAACATAGCCAGTAACAGTATACACTGTAGTAGTTGTTGGAGTAACTATTAATGTCGCTGTTGTAGCACCTGTGTTCCAACTATAAGTTGTAGCGCCTGTGGCAATTAAATTTACTGCATTACCTGCGCACGCAGTTGTATTGCTAACCGCAACAGTTGGCCCATTTGTTACAAAAATATAACTAGTTGCAGTGTTTGTGCAACCCAGTGCCGATGCGCCTGTAACAGTATAAATTGTTGTAGTACTTGGGCTTAATGATATACTCGAACCTGTTAACGAACCTGGCATCCAAGTGTAAGTTACTGCACCACCAACAGTACATGTGCCAACACTACCATTACAAATAGATGCAGAACTAGCGGTTAGTGCGGGTGCATTTGCAACATTTATTTGTATTGTGCGCGTTATAGCACAGCCGTTAATTGTATTAGTTACCACTACCCCATAATTTGTAGTTACGGTTGGCGTAATTACAATACTTTGTGATGATGCACCAATAGGACTCCAACTATAACTAATCGTTGAGGTACCCGAATTTGCAAAAAGATTAGTAGTTGAGCCTAAACAAATAGAACTACTTGATGCACTTAATGTTAATGTGGGAACCGTTGTATTTGATGTAACAATAACTGTTGCCATGTTTGACGCACAGGTACCTGTGTAACCTACTAACGAATAAGTACCTGCTGCATTTACAATTGGGTTGGCTGTATTTGAGCCAGATATAATGCCAACACCAGACCAACTATAACTTGTAACACCAGTACCTGTTAATGTTGCAGTTGCATTTGTACACGTAATAGTTTTAGTTATACCAGCGTTTGCTGTTGGGGGCGTAACTACATTTACTAATACATTACCCGATGTTTGGCAACCGTTTAATGTATTTGTAACTACTACCGAATAGTTTGTTGTAACTGTTGGGCTAACGCTTATGCTATTTGTAGTTAATGCATTGCTCCATAAAACAGTATTTGTTGTTGCTGCATTAACATTTAAAATTATAGTACTACCTAAACAAATAGTTGAAGTTGGAGTGATTGTGATTGATGGAACACCAACACTATTAGAAACCGTAACCGTAGATGAATTTGAACTACAACCATTTGCTGTACCAACTAAAGTATAAACGCCTGCACTACCAACTGTTGCTGTAGGTGTATTACCACCCGATACAATACCTGCACCACTCCAGGTATAGCTTGTTGCCGAGCCGTTACCATTTAATGTAGTTGTTGGGCTTACGCAAGTTAATGTTACGTTTGCACCTGCACTTACGGTTGGTGTTGTGTTCACAAATACCGATGTTGTTTTGGTAGTTGAACAGCCTAGTGTTGTGCCAGTTACTGTATAAATAGTTAAAGATGTTGGATTTACACTTATTGTTGCTGTAATTGCGGCCGTGTTCCAACTATAAGTTGTTGCGCCACTAGCAGTTAATAAAGTGCTTGTACCCGCACATAATGTAGCTGAGGTTACCAATACATTTGGCAATGCATTTACATTAATTGTAGTTGATGCAGTGTTAATACAACCATTACTTAAATTTGTAACTGTTAATGTATAAACAGTTGTTAATGTAGGCGATGTGGTAATACTAGCTGTTATTGCTCCATTACTCCAACTATAAGATACTGGTGTAGTTGTAGATGAGCCTGTAATATTTGCCGATGCGCCTACGCATATTGTTGAAGTAGAAGGCACTAATGAAATATTAGGCAAACTAACATTTGATGTAACTGTTGTAACATTAGAATAGGTACATCCAGCTGCTGATGTAGCAGTTACTACATAATTTCCTGCTTGGTTAACAACCGCTGTAGCAGTATTTGCGCCACTTAAAATACCTGCACCAGTCCAACTATAAGTTGCTGCAGTTGTGCCACTTGCAATTACACTAATTGTAGGTATAACACACGAAACTGTACCCGTATTAAATGCAGATATTATAGGTAATTGATTTACAAAAACTGATGTTGTTTTAGTAGTTGAACAGCCTAGTGTTGTACCTGTTACAGTATAAACAGTTAATGATGTTGGGTTTACACTTATTGTTGCCGTTGTTGCCGTTGTGTTCCAACTGTAAGTTGTAGCTCCAGTTGCGGTTAACACAGCGCTTGCGCCTGCACATAATGTAGCTGAGTTTACTGTTATTGTTGGATTATTAATAACTGTTACCGTTACTGTTTTAGCAATAGTACAAACGCCGTTACTACCATTTAAGGTATAACTTGTTGTTGTTGTTGGAGTAACTACTACAGTTGCGCCTGTTAATGAGCCTGGCGCCCAAGTATATGACGAAGCTCCACTTGCAGTTAATGTTGCCGATGCTCCCGAGCAAATAGTTTGGTTACTACTTGCTAAAGTTGGTGAGGCAACAACTGAAATAGTTTTTGTTACCGAACTAGCACCCCCACTATTAGCTGCGGTTAATGTAATCGAGTAAGTGCCTGCATTTGTAAATGATATTGATGAGTTTTGTGTAGTTGTACTTGTAAATACAGCCCCTGCAGATGGGTTGGCAGTCCATGTCCAAGTAGTTGGTGTGTTTGTACTTAAATCGGTTAATGCAACACTATTAGTATTTGCACAAACAGATGATACTGAAGTACTAAAGTTTGCAACAGGTGGTGTTACCGATGTTATGAACGAAATATTAATGTTATCTAAATACACATTAGATAAACCTACATACGATGCTAAGCTAACGGTTTCTTTACGCCATTGTGCGTTTGCAGTTGGGGTAAAGGCAGTTGCTGTTTGCGTTCCCGCCGATGATGATAACGTTGCACCTCCTTTAGTATATAATTGTGTCCAAGTTCCTCCGCAATCAGATGATATAAAAACACTTAACGTATCGGCATTAGGTGTGCTGTACATTTTATGAGATACATCAAACGTTAAGTTTAATGATGTGTTAGCTGCTGTAAATGTTAATGCGGGTGTTCGCAAAGCATCCTTTTGGCCCGTTACATCAACAGCTCCCGAAAAATTATCCATTTTTGCAATAGCTGTACTGCCAACTGTTAAACCCGTAGTGTTTGCTAAGCGCGACCAAGTGTTAACAGTATTAATTGTACTAGCTGTTAACTTTACCCAACCAGTTGGCGGAAAAGTAACGGCTTCAAATTGTTCTACCAACGGTAAGCCAATAGCAGTTGGTGTGCCAACAATTGTAAAGCTAGATGTTTGACTGTTGTTTGTCGCATTTGCATCAACCCCACCATTTGGTGCTGTTACCCAAACCGAAAATGTATGTGCGCCAATACTAACACCAGTTATTGCAGGCAAAGTAACAAGTGTTGAATTTGGATTTGCTAACGAGCCTACCCAAGATAGAGTTTGAGTTGCAGCAGCATCTAATTTATAATTAATAGTTGCTGATGTTAATGTAGTTGAACCTGCATTGTTTAAAGTAACTTTAGGCGTTACAACATTGTTACACGATGAATAACCATTAAAAGGAGAAATAATGCTTGTTAATCCTGCATCTAAGGCACTAACAGCTGTGCAACCTAAAGATGATTGTAACACATTCCACGGCGAGGTTGATACAACTGCTAACATACGAGCGCATTGATCTTTTGTGAAAATATTCATAGCCGCATCGTCTGTATAATCCATATAATTCATAAACATATCGCCATTAGTATTTGTAACATTAGCGCCAGCAACACCATCGGGGCGCGTGCAGGTATTTGCATTTAATGGGTACGTTGGTGTTCCATAATTACAACCAAAGGGTGCGTTGGTAGCCTGCCCTCTTTGTGGGGGGGTATCGGGGCAATTATCGGTTGCGCCACACTGGCCATTGTCTCCCCAAATATGATTTAAGTTAAAGCAGTGTCCAAATTCGTGAGTACCAGTTCTACCTTTATTAAAAGGCGCAACTGATGAGCCCCCCGCTCCTGTGTATTTATAGTGTAAAACTAATCCATAAGTAGTACTGATAGATCCAGTGGGAAATTCGCCATAACCTAAAATAGTAGTACCTAAATTACAAATCCAAATGTTTACATATTTTGTAACATCCCAAGCATTGGCTCCACCTGTTGCCGTACTTTTTACTGTATTGTTTGTAGCAAACGATGCTGTTGCTGTAGCAATGTGTTCAATACCTGTTGTTGCATTTCCATTTGGGTCGCGCTGTGCTAAACAAAAACGGATGCCTGTTTTTCCTGCAACCGATCTAAATGCTAATGGTGTGTTTACTGTATCGGCATTTAAATGGTTAAAATCATTATCTAAAACTGCAAACTGCGACATTGCTTGCGCATCTGTAATGTTTTCGGCAGCAGTTTTATATACAATGTGTATTACAACTGGTATTGTAATGTTAGCCGTTGTTTTCATTGCATTAAACTGAGGTGTTTGCATGTATTGCTCAATCATTTGATTGTATGCCGCTCTTTCTACTTCATAACCCTTTCTGTTTTGTTTTAAGTATTCGTGGTATTGCATAGTACCACAAACCCGTTGTGCGGGTGTTAACTCATTTGGTTTATTTGCAGTTTGAGCAAAAGCATTAGTAAAACTTACAAATGCAATTAATAAAATAATAAAATATTTTTTCATAGTATAGATGTTTTATATTGCTAATAAAGTTCATCTATCTGATAAATCAAAAAAATACAGTAATTTTTTAATAAATTTTTATTTTGAATAACTACCTAAAGTTAAACTGTTTGTTAACAGGCCTTTTACAACATTTTTTGCGCAATTTAAATAGTTAATAACATACTATTAGATTGCTGATTTTGTAATGATTTTGAAGTTTTAAATAAGCCTATTATTTATAACGTCGAGCATCACATTATTTAAATGTAATTCAAAAAATAAAATTTAGGCTTTTTGTATTTAAAAATTTAAAGCTTATTTAAAATTCAAACTCAATTTCAAAAAGCATGTCGCAATGTGTAATAGGGTGCTTAATTGTTAAGCTGCCCGCATGTAAAGCAATAGCATTGGCTTTAAAAGGCTTAACACAACCATAAGTTATATCTCCTAAAATTGGGCATCCAAGGTTGGCAAGTTGTGCCCTAATTTGATGGTATTTGCCCGTATGTAAATTTATATTCCAAATAAAATCGTTTTCTTTTTTTGTAATGCTATAATCTAATTTTATTGCTTCGCTAAATTCAACTTGTTGCTCGTAAATAATTGCTTTCTTTTTTTCTTTTCGATGCCAAGCTTCTAAAACCCCCTTAAAATTTGCTGGTGCAGTGCTAGTTATGGCTACGTATTTTTTTATCACACATCGTTGTGCAAATTGTTCACTTAAATATTTTAAATATTTTTTTTGTTTAGTAAATAATACAATGCCACTCGTTGGCCTATCTAAGCGGTGAAGGTGCTGTGCGTATGGTAATTTTTCGTTGGTTTTTTGTTTTAAATATTTTTTAACATCTTGCAATAAATTAGCGTAGTTGTTTCGATCGGGCTCTACCATTAAACCTGCAGGTTTATTGCAAACCAACAATACCTCGTCTTCGTAAATTATATGTAAACTATTTGTAGTCAATGTTTTTAAAATTAATTTTTAAAATGGCTACACAAACTATTGCTTAATTATTTTTTTAACAATGCTTAAGTTGTTAATACTTAATTTAACAAAATATACGCCTGGTGTTAGGCTACTTAAATCAACAGTAAAGTTAGTGTTAGTTGTTTTGTTATTGATGATTGTTTTACCTATTACATCAACCACTTGATAACTAATTACATTATTATGAGTTAATAATTGTGATGTAATGTTTAACAATCCAGTTGTTGGGTTTGGATACACACTAAAATTAGATTGCGTTACTACCTCGTTAATACCTTGTAATGTATTTAAACAAGTAGGTTTATTAACTAATTCGTAAAAATTTCGCACTTTTTGCACATCGGTTTTTAATTTAGCTACCGATAATAAATGTGGGTTAATAGTTGATGAGCTATCAAACGATGTTACAAATGCATACTCTACTTCTTGTATTTGGCCTGCGCTTAAGTTAAATGGACCACTACCAACAATCATTCTTCTATGGTCTGGAAAACTTGTTTCTATCCAATTACCACAGGTATTATTTGGGTCAGATGAGGTGTTACTATTTGGGTCGCCACAATAAGCCCAATTTGTTTGTGTAGTACCACCTAAACCGTTACCTCCACAAGTTAGTAGTGTGCCGTCGGTCCAAAATCCAGACATTAAATTATAAAATTCATTAGAAATACTTGGACCTCCATTTGAAGCATTTTGTATATTGTCATAATATATAAAGTTATTTAATTTACAATCTTCATTTAATTCATCTACTAATCCGTTGTTGTTATTATCTAAACCATCGTCTAGTATTGCACTCGCCCCTTTTAAAATGGCTATGCCTTGAGCTGGCGGGTAACTAAGGTATCCGTGAACTCCGTTATCATTCTCATCAAAATCATCACCATTAAAAACATAACCATAATTATCGTGAATATTGCATCCAATAAAATTATCATAGGCGCCACCTAAATCAGCATCACTAAACATATTAACAAAAACATTATGGTAATTGTTTACCGAGCGGTTTATTATTTTGTAATCATAAAAGGTTGTGTAATTTAATTCATCTTTGCCGTTTAAAACAGTTGGGCAACCATAGGCATAAGCCATTGCATGCACCTCAACCCCTAAAGGTAACCCCTGTGTTTGTTGGTGTGTTGTGGCATCGTTATAAATAAAATACAAAGTTTGGTCGCCTTTAATTTTAGGATAATCGCCCTGCATAGGGTCATAAAAGCCATCGTTGTTGCTATCTACAAAGGGTGCCAACATAGGGTCTTGCAAACCAGTGCCATTACCTGGCCACGTTGCAATATTGGGAGGTATAATATAGCTGCCATTTTGCACGCTACCATTATTATAGTTTGTAATAAACGTATTGATGTCGGTATAATTCACTTTCCAAATTTTATCAAAAGCTTTAGATGTGGCGCTATCTATTGTTGCATCATTTGTATTTAATGGACCAGGCCAAAAATCAACACCACCTTGCCTGTAAGTTTGGGCGGCAACATGTAAGTTATTAGCGTCGTCGAGCCCACCAATCCATAAGGCACTTGCATAGTTACTACTTGCATCTTTTTGATTTTTAGGAACAATATAAGAGGCGCTTCCGCTACCATCCATTTCCGTATGCATATCACTTCTGTTAGATATACCTGCTTTAACTTGGTTTATATCCAAGTATTTAAAGTTATCGTTTGTAACTACTCCAAATGGTAATATATTGTTTAAATAATTAAACTCGTAATATGTTTTTGGTATTACTGGACTTGCGTTTACAAACCCACTACCAAAAATTTGATTGTTGTAGTTTTCTAATAATCGTCCTAAATTTGAACCCGATGGAAATGTAGTCACATATGTATGTAAATTACCATTTGGCTCTATTTCTAATAAAGCATTGCCTACTTGTGAATTAGAATCATTATAATTATAACAATAAATAACTCCATTATGTGGTCCGTTTGCAAAGTCGTAAACTGGTAATGTAGCTCCTACAATCGCATAATAATCTTTAACATTTGTAAATGAAGTACCATTAAATAATAATGCGTCAGTAGTAGCTCCTATCCACATTAAGTTTTGAGCATCAAAATAAATACAATTAATACTATTTGTGCTTGACGATTGATAATTAATTAAAGGTAATGTGTTAATATTATACGACGAGATAAATGAATTACTTATTGTTAATTCGACCAACTGACCTACTCCACCTAACCATATTTTATTAGCCGTTTGCGCTTTAACACAATTAATATTATTAAATGGCAAAAGTGCATTAGTTGTGTTATAGTTAGTAAACGCATTGCCATCAAAGCGAGATAAGCCAACTGCAGTGCCAATATAGATTTGAGAACCTAAAACATCAATACAATTTACGGTATCTGATGGTAAGCCATTAGTTTTATTAAAAACGGTAAAAGATGTGCCGTCAAATTTCAGTAAGCCAATATTTGTGCCAATCCAAATATTATTTGATGCATCTTTTGCAAGGGCAAAAACCTTATTTGTTGGTATTGCGGGTGTAGTTGTATTTGAAAAAACTGTATAAACACCTGTTGCCGTTGTTTGTTTAATTAGTGATGCGTTAGTTGCAAAAAAATTTGATATTCCAAACCATTTATCTCCATTATTATCAATCAAAAAAGAAGTGGTAATTTTTGAGCCTACGCCCGTTGCTAAATTTGCAGTATATGTAGTGAAACCGTTTTGCGCTTTTAAGCCAATTACTAAAAGGCTAAAAAAAAGTAGTAGTGGTGTTTTCATGTTGTAGTGTATTATTGTTTTTTAATTACTGTGCGATTTTAATATTTCAAAAGTAAACTTATAATAATTAACATTTTTTACACTTTCACAACTGGTAGGCTTCACTTTATAACTGGTTACTTTTTAGCTATAACTGGTAAAACTGAAATTGTATTTATTATTAAAAATTTAACAAATAGCACTGGTTTAGTTAACAAACTTTAACACACTTGGTTTTAGTAAAAGCCTTACCAATGCTAAATTTGCAACACTTGTTAAATTAAATTATGGTAGTAGATATTAAAGAATTAAACGAACGAATACAAAACGAAAGTGCTTTTGTTGATTTGTTATCATCAGAAATGAATAAGGTAATTGTTGGGCAAAATCAAATGGTTGAGCGCCTGTTAATTGGCTTATTAAGTAATGGGCACATTTTATTAGAAGGTGTGCCAGGTTTAGCCAAAACACTAGCTATTAACACACTTGCAAAATGTGTTGGCGGCCAATTTAGCCGCATACAGTTTACGCCCGATTTGCTACCTGCCGATTTAGTTGGTACAATGATTTACAATCAAAAACAAGAACAATTTAGCATACGTAAAGGTCCTATTTTTGCCAATTTTATTTTAGCCGATGAAATTAACCGAGCACCCGCCAAAGTGCAATCGGCATTGTTAGAGGCCATGCAAGAAAAACAAGTTACCATTGGCGACGAAACATTTAAACTGCCAAACCCATTTTTAGTATTAGCTACTCAAAACCCAGTTGAGCAAGAAGGAACTTACCCATTGCCCGAAGCACAAATGGATAGGTTTATGTTAAAGGTAGTTATTGGCTACCCTACTAAAGAAGAAGAACGAAAAATTATTACAGCAAATATTAGTAAAGCTGGTATGGCAACGCCAAACACGGTATTGCACCCCGATGATATTTTAAAAGCACGTGCCATAGTTAAAGATGTGTACATGGACGAAAAAATAGAACGCTACATTGTTGATATTGTATTTGCAACACGTTACCCAAAAGAATACCGTTTAGAAAAATTTGCACCTTTAATTAATTATGGTGGTTCGCCCCGAGCAAGTATCAATTTAGCATTAGCTGCAAAAGCATATGCATTTATTAAACGCCGTGGGTATGTTATACCCGAAGATGTGCGCGCTGTTTGTTTAGACGTGTTGCGCCACCGAATTGGATTAACTTATGAAGCAGAGGCAGAAAATATTACAACCGAACACATTATAAATGAACTCTTAAATGCTGTTGAAGTACCATAATAGTTTTTAGTTATTAGTGTTTAGTTTTAAGTAAAATATAAAACTAAACATTGTAATATTAAACACTAAAAACTAAACATTAAAAACTTTCAAAAGTGGATACCGCCGAGCTACTAAAAAAAGTAAGAAAAATAGAAATTAAAACTAAAGGGTTAAGCACTCAGATATTTTCTGGTGAATACCACTCTGCGTTTAAAGGAAGAGGTATGGCATTTAGCGAGGTGCGCGAATACACACCAGGCGACGATGTACGAACTATTGATTGGAATGTTACTGCACGCTTAAGAACCCCTTATGTAAAAGTATTTGAAGAAGAGCGTGAATTAAGTGTAATGATTGTGGTTGATGTAAGTGCCAGTGGAAAATTTGGAACTCAAAAACAATTGAAGCAAGATTTAATTACCGAATTATGTGCTGTTATTGCATTTTCAGCGTCACAAAATAATGACAAAATTGGTGTGATATTTTTTAGTGATAAAATTGAAAAAT
>JAYSUQ010000009.1:0-21012 GCA_043718985.1 Bacteroidota bacterium
GTATTTCTATCTAAACGACCAACAGGATATAAACGTTCTTTACAAGCTTGACGAGTTAATTCCATTACAGTTCGGCGTTCCTCCGGATCGTCCATTGTTGTAATATAATCTTTAGGTTTATTTAATAATAAGTATTTTTTTACTTCGTTTTTAATTGGTACACCGCCATAATTTACAACATCGGTTGGATTAACTTTGTAGCCCATTTCGGTTACAATTTTACCATTAACTTTAACTACTCCGGTTGCAATTAAAACATCGGCTTCTCGGCGCGAGCAAATACCAGAGTTTGCAACATATCTGTTTAAACGCACTGCACCATCTTCAACATTTTCTTGATTAGATGTTTTAGCGGGCCCAGCTTTTTTTGATTTTGCAGCCACCTTTTCAGCTGGAGCTAATTTACGTTCAGCTGGTCTATCGCCATAACTTTTATTATCTCTATCTCCGTATGGTTTTCTATCTGATATGTATGGCTTATCTCCAAACGATTTGCGTTCGCCGTCATCATAGGTTTTTCTTGGTCGTTTATCAAACGATGCACTATCTCGTTTTACATACGGTCGTTTTTCGCCACCATCATTATCTCCATAACTCCTACGGGGCCTACTTTCTGATGAACTATCGTCGCGTTTTGCAAACGGTTTTCTATCTGATGAGTATGGTTTATCTCCAAACGATTTACGTTCGCTATCTCCATAAGATTTTCTAGGTCTACTTTCTGAAGTGCTATCATCACGTTTAGTATACGATCTTTTTTCATCACTATCTCCGTAACTTTTTCGGGGCGATGAACTTTCGTACTTACCATCATCACGTTTTGTAAATGGTTTTCTATCTGTTGAGTAGGATTTATCTCCGTAAGGTTTTTTATCTCTATCTCCGTAAGATTTACGTTCGCCACTACCAAAACCACCTTCACGTTTTTCGTATGGTCGTTTTTCAGTCGAATCGCCAAAACTCTTACGAGGTCTACCTTCCGAATAACTACTTTCGCGTTTTACGTAAGGTCTTTTCTCGCCACCATCGTTATCGCCAAAGCTTTTACGTGGTCGTGGGCTAGCGCTTTCGTATTTACCATCAGCACTTTTTGTATAAGGTTTTTTTTCTGAAGAATAAGATTTATCTCCGTAAGGCTTACTTTCGCGGTTACCAAATGATTTTCTTTCTCCACTCCCAAAACTACCTTCACGTTTTTCGTAAGGTCGTTTTTCGGCAGAGTCGCCATCACGTTTTTTAAACGAAGAGCCCTCTGATTTAAAAGGTCTTTTTGTTTTATCTGAACTCGAAAATGATTTACGTTTATTAAAATCTGACGAACCACTTTTTGAAAACGATTTACGTGGACCACTACTATCTCTACTCATTTGTTATAATTTTGTGCAAATGTACGCTTTTTTGTTAATAAATTACTCACAAACACTTGTATATATATGTTGTTTTATTCTGTCAGTTTGAGTAATGGTATTATTCTTGAAGTTTTCTTAAAAAAAAATGCAAAAAAAAACTATCTCAATTAAGAAATAGTTTCTTATAATTTATATTTTACAATTAGTTAATCATTTCAACTGATCGTTTAATAAATTTAGTAAGTTCTTCTCCTTTTAATAAACCTTGAGATAACATTGCTAAATCGGCTGCTTGTTTTGCCAACTTACCTTGTTTTTCAACATCTGGCTCAATTAAAATTTTATTTATTAATGGATGATTTGCATTTACAATTAAGTTATACATATCGGGCATCGAACCATAAAAATTCATTCCGCCGCCACCGCCCATGGCTTGCATATCTTTCATTCGTCGCATAAACTCGGGGCGTGTAATTAACATTGGAGATTCGGTTTCGCTTAAACTTTCAAAAATTACAGTGTATTTATCTTTGGCAACAACACCTTCAACAATTGGTTTAATTTTACCTTGTTCGTCGGCCGTTAGCTTACTTACTTGCGCATCGTCTTTTTTAATTAATTTTTCAACGGTATCGCTATCAACTCTCACAAACTGCACATCGGTTAGCTTACTTTCTAAATAATTTATTAAATGGGCATCAATTGGCGAATCCATTACTAACACATCGTATCCACGGTTTTTAGCCGAATCGATATAGCTAAATTGCTCTTCAACATTTGTTGAGTATAAATAAACAACTTTATTGTCTTTATCTGTTTGGTTTGCTTTAACGTGTGCGTTATATTCTTCTAAAGTAAAGGCTTTGTTTTGTGTGTTTTTTACTAAAGCAAATTTTTCGGCTTTTTCGTAAAATTTTTCATCGCTAACCATACCGTATTGTACAAATATTTTAACATCGTCCCATTTAGCTTCAAAATCGGCACGTTCTTTTTTAAATAATTCGTCTAATTTATCGGCAACTTTTTTAGTAATGTGCGATGATATTTTTTTAACGTTGCCATCGGCTTGTAGGTAACTACGACTAACGTTTAAAGGAATATCTGGGCTATCAATAACACCACGCAACATCATTAAAAAATCGGGTACAATGTTTTCTACATTATCGGTAACAAAAACCTGGTTACTGTATAATTGAATTCTATCTTTAGGAGCCTCAAATTTATTTGATAGTTTAGGGAAATATAAAATACCTGTTAAGTTAAATGGGTAATCTACATTTAAATGAATATGAAACAAGGGATCTTCAAATTGCATAGGGTATAATTCGCGATAAAAAGAGGTGTAATCTTCGTCTTTTAAATCAATTGGTTTTTTTATCCAAGCTGGTACTGGGTTGTTAATAATGTTTTCTACATCAACTTCAGTTTCTTTTTCAATGCCTTTTTCATCTTTTTCTCCAGTTTTTTGCCAATCTTTTTTAGTGCCAAACTTTATTTCGATTGGTAAAAATTTACAATATTTTTTAAGTAATCCTTCAATTTTCGAGTCTTCTAAAAAATCTAAACTATCATCAGCAATGTGTAAAACAATATCGGTTCCACGTTCTGTTTTTGCATCAACTTCTTCTATTTGATATTCGGGGCTACCATCGCACTCCCAACGCACAGCTTTTGAATTATCTTTATACGATAATGAAAAAATTTCGACCTTTTTAGCTACCATGAATGCGCTATAAAAACCTAATCCAAAATGCCCAATTACTACATTTTTATCTACTTTATCTTTGTATTGGTTAACAAACTCTTCGGCGCCACTAAATGCAATTTGAGTAATGTATTTTTCAATTTCCTCTTTTGTCATACCAATACCTTTATCTTTAATGGTAAGGGTTTGTGCAGCTTTATCTGTAATTACTTCTATTTTTAAATCGCCTAATGCACCTTTTGCTTCCCCCATTGATGTGAGGGCTTTTAGTTTTTGTGTTGCATCAGTTGCATTACTAACTAATTCACGTAAAAAAATTTCGTGATCGCTGTATAAAAACTTCTTAATAATTGGGAAAATGTTTTCGGTTGATACATTAATTTTACCTGTTGTGCTCATATTTAATTTAGTTATTTTTTTATGTGTGATTTATTTACAAGGAGTTGTTAAAAATTATGCCAATGCTATAAAAGTGTCAATTTGACAAATTTTCAAAATTTAATTAGTAAAAAAGGCAGGGTTTTAAATTCTTATTCCTATAACAAGTACGTCATCTACTTGCTCATTATTATTACGCCATTTTATAAAGCTGGTTTTTAAATGTTGTTTTTGTTCGAGTAATGGTTTGTTAACAACATCTAATATTGTTTTTTGCATATTAGTTACCATAAATTTTTTGCCTTTTGGTCCACCAAACTGATCGGCATATCCATCGCTAAATAAAAACAAGCTATCACCAGATTCTACATTTATAGTGTGGTTTTCGTAAATACGGTTTTCTTCTAGCTCTAAGCCACCAATTGGGTATTTTGTTGCTTTAATAATTTCGAGTTCATAGTTATTATTTTTACGATAAATCCATAACGGGCGGTTTGCGCCAGCATATTGTATGGTGTTAGTATTTTTGGTAATGGCACATAGTACCATATCCATTCCATCTCGGCGCTCGCCCTCTTGGTTACTTTGATGCAATGCCACTTTAACGCCTTTGTGTAGTTCTAATAAAATTTCGCCAGGGTTTGTTATTTTTTTATTGTTTACAATTTCATTTAATAATGTGTTACCTACAATACTCATAAAAGCACCTGGCACACCGTGCCCGGTGCAATCAACTGCTGCTATATAACTTGTGTTGCCTTGTTTGGTAAACCAATAAAAATCGCCACTTACAATGTCTTTTGGCATATATAGCACAAAATTGTTTTCAATAATCGAATCGAGTTCTTTTAAATTAGGTAACAATGCTTCTTGTATATTTTTAGCATATTTAATGCTATCTGTAATTTCAATGTTTTTATGTTCTATTACTGCTTTTTGTTCAAAAACTTCTTTGTTAATTGCTTCAACTTTTTCTTTTTCGTTGCGTAATTCTGATGTTCTAATGGTAACAATTTGTTCTAATTTTTGCTTATCGGCTATTAATTTTTGTGTTTTATAATTATTGTAAATTACTATTGAACCTATAACAGTAATAATACACAGTGTGTAAAACCACCAGGTGCGGTACCAAGGCGCTAATACATCAAACTCATAGCATACTGGGGTTTTGTTCCAAAGCCCATCATTGTTGCTCGATTTTACCGAAAATTTATAGCTACCTGGCTGCAGAGATGAAAACGTTGCTTCGGTTTTATTTGAAGCTGGCGACCATTCATCATCTAAACCCTCTAATTTATACGAGTATAGTACTTTTTCGGGGGCTGTTAAACTAACGCCAATAAAACTAAATGTAATATGATTTTTATTAAATGGTAATTTTAATTGCTGAGGCAAGGTTAATGTTGAGTCTTTTACTTGAGAATATTTAAAAATGTTTTCTTGTCCAAAAAAGAGCTTAACATCTGTAATTTTAGTGAGTGCTTCAATTGTATTTTTAGTATCAAAATGTGGGTCATAAATTGCTAACCCTGTTGTTGTTCCTATTAATATACGACCAGTTTTATCTTTAAACGAAGCATTAAAATTAGATTCTAGTCCAATTAATCCGTCCTCTTTTCCAAAATGTTGTACTTTAATAGTGTTTTTAGTATAATAATCGTTTAAATTTAATAATTGCACGCCTGCATTTGTTCCTACAAGTAGCCTTCGATAATTATCGGTTTGCAAAAAATTAATAGTGTTTGATAATCGATTTTCAGTATCGGTTATTTTTTTAAAATTAATGTTGTTGTATTCAAACAACCCTTCTTCGGTACCAAACCAAATATTATTTTTATAATCTTTTATTGCACTAATAACCAGTGGCTTAATATCATCTATTTTAAGTAATGATTTGTTGCCTAATTTAAATAATCCGCTAGTGGTTGATATAAATATATTGCCATTTTCGCCTTCAATAATACTATAAATACTTAAGGGCACGTCGCCTTGTTTTAATTTATTAATTTCGGTTACTTGTGTTACTGTGTTATTTTGATAAGTATAAAGCCCATCGGTTGTTCCAATCCAAATAGTGTGTTTACTATCTTCGTATAAAGTTAAAATATATTTTTCAAAAAAATTAAGCCCAGTAACTAGCGTATATTTGTTGTTTTGATTGTAACATAAACCCGATTCGGTTCCTATAAATAACTGACCATTTGTTGCTGGTAAAATAATATTAACATTTAAATCGGGTATTGTATTGTTTTTTTTAAAATCGGGTAAAATAGTTGTTTGTATTCCATTTGCTATTTTTACTATACCATGGTTTCTTAATCCTAACCAATAACTCCCATCTGCATTTTGAGCTATGGTGTTTATGTAATTTTCAGGTAAATTATTTTGAGTAGAATAACTTGTAAAACAATCTCCCGAATACTTATAGAGCCCTACTCCATTTGTACCTATCCAAATGTTTTTTTCTCTATCCTCAAAAAGCGATAAAATAGAATTATTTGTTAATCCATTTTTTAAACTAAAATTTTTAAGTTTACCATTATTATAATTAATTAAGCCCGAGCTCGAAGTTCCAAAAAATTGCCCATTGGTAGTTGTGCTTAAAATACTTCTAAAACCAATTAAAAATTGCTCGGGAATAAAATTACCAGGCAAAACCAAAAAATCAGTATTTATAACATTTAAACCTGTTGGTGTACCTATTAATATGTCGTTATTTTTATTTTGAGTAATTGATTGAATATAATTGTTATATAAACCCGAATTTGTATTAAAATGTTTAAAAGCTTTTGTTTTTAAATTATAATAAATTAAACCATTTTGTGTTGTGCCAAACCACACGCCATTGTTATTATCGGCAAATAGTGTAAATACCGATGAGTTTTGTAATAATTTATCTTCAGTAAATGCAGTAATTTGGTTGTTTTCGTATATAAAAACGCCTTGTTCGGTACCTAACCAATTTGTTGTTTTATTACTTATTATTTTAAATATTTGGGGTAACGGTTTGTAGTTATAGGTTGTGTAATTAACAAATTTACCTGCGTTAAAAACACTTAATCCTTTATCGGTACCAAACAATAATTCGTTATTATGTGTTTGAGCTATCGAGAACACAAAATTACTTACTAAACCATTACTAACGGTATAGTTATAAAATTTATTACCATCAAATTTACTAACGCCTCCACTATTTGTACCAAACCACATATTACCATCAACATCTTGATGGATAGCTAAAACCTGCGATTGCGCCAAGCCTTGTTCGGTATTGTAATTTTTAAAATTATAGGTTTGCGCAAACATTAGTTGAGTTATAGTACTCAATAGTAAAAAACTAATTATCTGCAATTGTTTATTCATATCAGTGTTAACAATAAAAACATTACTGTAATTTAGTTGTTTTTTCTTCTTGTTTTTTCTTTAATAATTAAGCCTAATTCGCGGCCTGTTTGGCCTTTAACCGATGTGTTTTCTTGAGCGCGCCGTATTAAATATGGCAAAACTTCTTTAACGGGGCCATAAGGCACATATTTTGCAACATTATACCCAGCAGTAGTTAAATTATAACTTATATGGTCGCTCATACCTAGTAATTGAGAAAAATATATACGTTTATCGGAATTTTGCAGGGCGTATTTTTGCATTAATTCGGTTAAATAAAGTGAGCTTTTTTCGTTGTGAGTACCTGCACAAAGTCCCATCATATTAATATTTTTAACACACTCTTCTAATGCTAAATCATAGTCGGTATCGGTATTTTGTTTTGAATTTTGTATAGGGTTTGAGTACTTTTTTTCGACAGCTCTTTTTTGTTCTTTTTCCATATAGGCCCCTCGCACTAATTTTGCACCAACGTGGTAACCTTTGTTGTGAGCTTGCGAAATGGTTTGTTTTAAAAAATCAAGTCTATCGGTGCGGTATAACTGAAAGGTGTTATAAACAATGGGTGTTTTTTTGTTAAATAGTTCCATGTTTATATTTGCTAAATTATCAATAGCTGGTTGTATCCAACTCTCTTCGGCATCAATAAAAATAGGCTTATTAGCCTTATGTGCTTGCTCGCAAATTAAATGTACACGAGTTGTTACTTTTTCATATTCATTTTTTTCATCGTTAGTTAATAATTCGTTAGCGCTAACTTTAACTAATAAATTAAAACGTGCTAAGCCTGTTACTTTAAATACACAAAATGGTATGTTATTATCGTCTTTAGCTTTGTGTATTGTTTCAATAGTTTCTGTGCAACAGGCATCAAAATCGGCTTCAGCTTCTTTACCCTCAACACTGTAATCTAAAATAGTACCAATGTTATATTTACCTAGTTCGGTAATGGTTGTATCACAATCATTAATGTTTTCGCCACCTACAAATTGTTTAAAAATAGTAGCTTTAATTAATGATTTAAACCCTAACCGCAAACCAATTGGTGCCAGTTTAGCGCTAATATTTACAATTGTAGGGTTACTTACTATTTTAAATAGCCAATACGAGCGAAATAAATCGGTATTAGTTTTTGCTTTAAAAGCATTTTGGGTGTTATCAAAAGAAATCATACAATAATTTAAAAATCAAATATACTTTTTTTAACACAATTTTTGAATTTAGAAACTGTTTTTAAATGATAAAAATTAGTAATTTTAAACTATGCTTATAGCCGATTTATTAACCGACGAAATTCCGCCACTTAAAAAAACAGATACTGTTAAAATGGCTTTAGATTGGATGGAACAATTTAAAGTATCGCATTTGGCGGTTGTAGATAATAGAGAATTAATTGGCTTGGTATCTGAACATGAATTAATTGATAGTAACCATCCTGATGATAAAATTATGGATTTAAAAGGCTCTTTATTAAGGCCTATTGTTCATAATTATCAACATACCTACGATTTATTAAAGCTAATGATGTCGTTTAACTTAACGGTAATGCCTGTTTTAGATGATAAAGAACAGTATAAAGGCTGTATTTCATTAAAAGGTTTATTATATAATATATCAACAATGGCATCGGTTCAAAATGTTGGTGGTGTTATTGTTTTAGAAGTTAATCAGGTAGATTATTCGTTAACACAAATTGCAAGTATTGTTGAGGGTAACGATGCAAAAATATTAAGTGCGCATATATCGTCGGATGCAGATAGTAATAAAGTTGATGTTACTTTAAAAATTAATCGCGAAGATTTATCACGAATATTACAAACATTTAATCGTTACAATTACACTGTAAAAGCATCTTTTCAGAACAGTGATTTTGAAACAGGCTTAAAAGATAAACTTGATGAGTTTTTGCACTTTTTAAATATCTAAAAAGAGTATAAAATAAATTTTGTTTACACTCAACTAATCATAAATTACACTATCGGTAAATTAAAATTTACATCCTATCATTAACACATCATCTATTTGTTTAACATCGCCTTTCCAAGTTTCGTATTCATTAACAATAACATCTTTAAAAGCTGTCATTGTTTTAGTGTGATTTTCGGTAATAATACGTTTAATGTTTTTACTCATTAATTTAGTTTTGCCTGTTGGGCCTCCAAATTGATCTTGCAAACCATCGGTAAAAAAATAAAATGAATCGCCTTCGCTTAATTCAATTTTAAAATTAGCGTGTAAATTTCTGGTTTTATAATGTTTACCACCAATAGGAAATTTATCTGATTTTAATTCTTCAAATTCGCCATTTTTCATTATATATAATGGGCGATGAGCTCCCGAAAACTCAACTGTTTTTGTTGTAGTATTAATTTTACATAATGCAATGTCCATTCCATCGTTCGAGGTCGATTCTGCTGTATCTTGTCCTAATGCCTTAACTACCAAGGTATGTAAGGTGTCTAAAATTTCGCTAGGTGTGTTTAAATTGGCAGTATTCATTGCTTGCGATAACGAAAAGTATCCAACCAAACTCATAAAAGCACCAGGTACTCCGTGCCCAGTACAATCTACAGAAGCAATGTAAATGCAATCATTTTTTGTAAATACAAATGGAAAATCGCCACTAACAATATCTTTTGGTTTATAAAATAAAAATGAATTTGGAAACACAGATTGAATCATTTTTTCGTCGGGTAC
Organism: Bacteroidota bacterium; assembly: GCA_043718985.1. Taxonomy (GTDB): domain Bacteria; phylum Bacteroidota; class Bacteroidia; order B-17B0; family Aurantibacillaceae; genus UBA4416. The sequence continues at coordinate 9,514 of JAYSUQ010000009.1, forward strand.
AATAGCATATTGTATGTTTTTTGCATAGTTAATGCTATCGGTAATCGATTTATTTTTCTCTTCTAACAATTCGTTTGAGTGGGATAATTTTAAGCGAGCAATAATTTCTTTTAAGGTTAAATTATAGCGTGTATTAATTAATATAATGGTGAAAATTGCCACAGTTGCGGTTAGTAAGGCTCCGTTAATTAAAATAACATCGAGTAATAAAGAGCTATTAATTTTAAATAAAATAATATTTAAAATTAACGATACAACCACAATAATTATTGAGTACATTTTGTTCCAAAGCACCATCATACCAGCGCCAATAAATAAAGCAATGTATGCAAAGGTGTGTTTTTGTAGCTCTTCAACATTCATAACGCTATACATGTAAGCGTTTTGTATGGCTATTCCCATAAATGGAACAAAGGCAATAATTTCGGGCTTGTTTATAAATTTATGTCTAAATAAATAAACTATAATACAAGTAAATGCTACAGCTAATCTAAAAATTAAAAACTTTGTAAAATAAGCGGGTATGGTATAATAATCGCCAATTGCCCATATTGGATTTAAAATTATTGCTATCCAAATTACAATAATGTGATATTTATATGCCGTACTATTTAATTCGAGTTGCCAAGGTTGGCTAATACTATTTTTATCTAAAGTTGAATCCATTTAAAAAAACATTTTTGAGTATTGTAAGTTAATTATATTTTTTAAACGGTTAATTATTTTTTGTTTACTGTTTTTTTGTTTTTGGTTAGTCATTTAATATCCGATAAAATATTACTTGCTTCAAAAATGTAATTATCTTTTTGAATATTTTTTATCCATTTGTTTTCTCTGTTTAATTTAACAGTGTCGCTGCTCATTTGCTGTTTATCAACATCTACTAAATTTGCCGAAAAGTTTTTAATGTCAGTTTTTAACTCGTCGTATTTTTTATTTTGATCGCGTAATTGTTTTTGTTCTGCTCGGTATTTTTCAATTTTTAAGTTGTATTTACTGTCGTCTTTTTTCATTTTTAGTTCTTTAGCCTCAGCATCTATTAACTTAAAGGCCGAACTTTGTTTTACGCGTTCATTACTACTTTTAAAAATTTTAGAGTAATTGATTCCATCAAATTCGGTATATGTAGCTTTTGCAATTTCATCCCAAGGCATTGGGTAGTCCATTTCTTTTTCGCCTAAGTCAAATAAGGCGTAAGGGTCGGGTAAGGTTACATCGGGCACAACACCTTTTAACTGAGTAGCACCACCATTAATGCGATAAAATTTTTGCATTGTAATTTTAACCGATCCTAAAGGGCGCATCGTATCAAACTGAGGTAACAAATATTGATCTAAATCTAAAAAAGATTGTACTGTTCCTTTACCAAAACTTTGTGTGCCAATAATTACTCCTCGTTTATAATCTTGTATTGCAGCAGCTAAAATTTCGGATGCTGATGCACTGTTATGGTTTATCATTATAGCTAGTGGGCCATCCCAAACTACATCAGCGTTTTTATCATCCATCACATTTATTGCGCCATTTTTATTTTTTACTTGCACAATGGGCCCTTTAGGTATAAATAAACCAGCCATTTCAACTACCTCTTGTAACGAGCCGCCACCGTTATCGCGCAAATCAATTACAATTCCTTTAACGCCTTGTTTTTTTAATTTCTCTAATTCTTTTCGCATATCCAATGCACAACGATGTGCGCCATTGCGTGTAAAATCGGCATAAAACATGGGTAAATAAATATATCCGATTTTATTTTTATTATTTAAAATAGCCGATTTTGCATACGTTTCTTCTGTTTCAACTACATCTCTTACAATTGGTATTATTTTAAAATTACCATCAGGTTTTTTTACAGTTAATCTTACCTCAGTTCCTTTTTTTCCTTTTATTAACTCAATGGCATCATCCATATCCATGTTTGTAACATCAATTGCATCGTTTGCTCCTTGTGCTACTTTATGTATTTCATCGCCAGCTTTTAAATCGCCTTGTTTAAATGATGGCGAGCCTACTATAACTTCCGATACTTTAATAAATCCATCTTTGGCCTGCAAGCGAGCGCCAATTCCTTCAAACTGGCCGCTCATACTTTGGTCAAATTTCTTTTTTTCTTTTGGAGCAAAGTATTCGGTATGCGGGTCGTAAATGCCAGTAATTGTATTAATGTATGCACTAAATCTATCTTTAGTTGATATTTTATTTAGGCGTTTAAACCAATCTGTATTTGCTTTTAATGTTTTTCTGCGAGCGTCAACCTCAAGGCTATCGTAACTTTTTTCGGTAAATACCGAATCTTTTTTTGCTTTAACTTTTTCTTGTCCTGTTAATGCATCATCTAATCTTGATAATACTTGGTACTTTAACATTTTTCGCCATTCTGCTTTTAAATCTGCTTCAGTTTTTGCGTAGGTTGTTTTTTCGCCATCGGTTTCATACTCTTCGTCAATAGTATAATTAAGTGGTGTGGCTAATATTTCATTACTCCACATTTCTTTTTCCTTAATTCGTTTTGTAATTAATTCTTTTGATAAGTTATAAAACTCAAACGTTCCATTAGTAACTTCATCATCAATATTTTTACGGTATTTTGCTAGCTCATCAAAATCGGTTTGCAATAAAAATTTTTTATTAAAATCCATACGTTTCATATATAAAGTAAACGCCTTTTCACTAAACTCATCATCAGCTTTAACGGGGCTATAATGCGCTTGATTAAGCGCCGACATTAGCATATCTAATAAAATTTGATTTTTAGTAACTTGATAAAAAGTGAACGATAATAAGCCTAAAATGGCTATGTATGTAAACGGTTTAATTAATTTATTTTTCATCATTTTCAAATTTAATGGTATTAATTGAGTTTAAATGTATTGTTTAAATGGGATAATATCCGTTAGTAACATTGTTTTTTTGTTTAAAGTTTGTTAATTCAACAATTATATAATCAATTACATTTATCGTTCATTTTTTAATTAAAACAAATTACGTGCTATGATAGATTTTTCTCGTTCCGAATTAACAAATTTTGTAATACACTATGTTGGTAACAAAGGCTTAGGCGAAGAGTTAACGCAAAGCGATAAACAAATTAAAATTAGCGACGACTTTTTAAAAGATACAGTAATGCGTTATTTAACTTCGCCCTTTAAAACTGATATGTACTATCAATTTAAATCGAAAAACGAAATGCATTACCACGATGTGCAAAGTTATGTTGATGATGTTTTTAAATCTCAAAATACCTTTATAGATAACTCTAAAAAAATAGCAGAGCATTTATACAATCAATCTATGCACCCAAAAATTAAAGGGGGCGAGTTTTATGTTTGTTATTTTAAAGATTGCCAAGTAGATGGCGTTTTGTGCGATGCTATTGGCTTATTTAAAACCGAAAACAAAGAAACCTATTTAAAAGTTTTTCAACATTTAGATAATTTTGATGTAGAATGCGATAACGGCATTAATATAAACAAGCTAGATAAAGGTTGCTTAATTTTTAATACCGATACCGAAAAAGGGTACAAAATAAGTGTGATTGATACTAATAATAAAATTGCCGATTGCGCATTTTATTGGGTAGAAGATTTTTTAAATACTAAGTTAAAAGAAAACGCCTATTTTCATACCTCAAACTTTATAGAAACCTGCAAAGGCTTTTGTGCCGAAGTGTTAACCGAAGAAAACAATGTAACCAAGCAAGATCAAATGATGTTGCTTAACAAAAGCACGAGTTTTTTTAAAGAAAAGGATAATTTTAATATTAAAGAATTTGAAAATCAAATTTTACCACAGCCCGAATTGCAAGAAGCTTTTAGGGATTACAGAAAAACATATAACGATAAAATGGATTTAACCGCCATAGATGACTTTGAAGTATCGCCTACTGCCGTTAAAAAAAACTCAAAGTTTATGAAAAGTGTTGTTAAACTCGATAAAAACTTTCACATATATGTGCACGGCCGACACGATTACGTAGAAAAAGGATACGACGAGGAAAAAGGACTTAAATTTTACAAATTATTTTATTCGAACGAAGATTTGGGTAATTAACCGAACTTTTTAACAATTTAAACTTCATAATTGGGATAATTTTTGTAAGATTTTTTAGTAAATTTGGTAAATAGTTTTAATTTTGTAAAAAAAAATATTTTGAATAGATTTATACTTAACACCGTTTTTGTTGCTTTGCTAACGTTAGTAACACAAAACACTATAGCACAAGGCTTTGCACGACCAAACGATTGGAAAAGATACCGTAAAGAAATTATTTTTGCTGGTGGTGCGGCTCAATTTTTAGGAGATTTAGGTGGCTTAAACAAGGTTGGTACCGATTACAGCCCTGCTGATATTGAGTTTGCGTTAACACGGCCCGCATTATCGTTAGGATACCGTTATAAAATTACTAAAAATATAAATTGGCATAATAGCTTTAATTATTTATTAGCAAAAGGTGATGATAAATTAACAACCGAACCATTTAGAAATAATAGAAATTTAAATTTTAAATCAAATATTTTTGAAATTGCTACACGTATTGAGTTTTCGTTTTTTAAAAGCAAAGCAGGTAACCGTTACGGTATTAAAAGAACAATATCGCGCCGTCACAAAAATCATCAGCACGAGTTTATTGGTTTTATTGGTATTGGAGGCTTTTATTTTAATCCAAAAGGTCGTCATCCAACAACCGATCAATGGATACAATTGGCACCATTACATACCGAAGGGCAAGGTTTAGCAGGTGCAGCGGCTCCTTACAAAAAATTATCGGTTTGCATACCAATGGGAATTGCTTACCGTATGATTTTAAATAAGTATTGGAGCGTAGGTGTTGAATTTAATTTTAGAAAAACATTTACCGATTACATTGATGATGTTAGTACAACATATTACGTAAACAAACAAGCACAATTAGATGCTTATGGCAAGCAATCGTTAATAATGGCCGATCCTAGTTTAGGCGACATTAAAGGTGCAACATCGCCAGATGCAAGTGGAGTTGGCGCACAACGTGGCGATAAAGAAAAAGATTCGTATATGGCGTTACAAGTAACAATTGGTCGCTTTTTTCCACCTAAAAGAGGTAAAACAAGATTGCGTTCTAAATTTTAATTTGTGTTAAAATTATATTTAATTAAAGCTTCAAACTCTGTTTGGAGCTTTTTATTTGTTCCAATAATTTCCTTTCCAAACAACCAATTTTCATTACCATTAAAATCGCAAATAGCGCCGCCAGCTTCGGTAACAATAAGTGCGCCTGCCGCTACATCCCAAGCATTTAAATTATATTCAAAAAAAGCATCTACTCGCCCACAAGCTAAATAGCATAAATCTACTGCAGCAGCACCAATACGTCGTATGCCATGAGTCGTTTTCATTAATTGGGTTAATGTTGTTATGTAATTATCTAACCGAGAAAAATTATAAATTGGAAAACCAGTTGCTATTAAACTTTCTGATAATGTTTTTCTATCCGAAACTCTAATTAAATTTCCGTTTAAAAAAGCCCCACCATTTTTGTAGGCATAAAAACATTCGTTACGAGATATTTCTAAAACTACGCCAATTATAATTTGATTATTATGTTGCAAAGCAACGCTTATGGCATAACTTGGCACACCATGTATAAAATTTGTTGTCCCATCTAGCGGATCAACAATCCAATTATAATCTTTAATTTCTGATTTAGTGTTTTCTTCTACAATAAAACCTGCTTGTGGTAATAAAATTGACAGCGCATCTACTAACATTTTTTCGGCCGTTTTATCAACATAACTAACCAAATCATTTAGCCCTTTAATTTGAACAGCACTGTAATTAAAATTGCGTTGCTCGGTAGCAATAAATGATCCTACATTTTGTGTAATGGTAATAACTTGTTGCGTAATTTCTTTTAAATTCATATAACTATAATTTTATGCAATTTAATAGTTAAAAATAAAAAAACGGTAAAGTTTAATTTAATCAGACGGTGTTTTAAACTTTATTTTGCAGTCATCAGTTTTATATATATTTTTCATAAAAATTTAATAAATGAACGCATCAACACAAACACGACCTTTACAAGTATCTAAATTAGCCGAAAATATTATTGGTTCAGAAATTATAAAATTAGCTGGCGAGGTTAATGAAAAAATTAAGCAAGGCGAAAAAATTTATAACATGACAATTGGTGATTTTAACCCAAAGGAATTTCCAATACCTGCCGAGTTAAAACAATTTATTGTTGATGAATACTTTGCCGACCAAACTAATTACCCAGCTGCCGATGGTATGCTAGAATTACGAAGTGCAGTTAGCCATTTATTAAAAAACAGAGGAGAGTTAGATTATAAAAACGATGAAATTTTAATTGCTGGCGGCGCTCGCCCTATTATTTACAGTATTTTTAAAGCGTTGGTAGATGCTGATGATACGGTTGTATTTGCAGTTCCATCGTGGAACAATAACCATTACTCTTATTTAAACTTTGCAAAATCGGTAGTAATTGAGGCAACGCCCGAGCAAAACTTTATGCCAACAGCAGCCGATATTAAACCATTTATACAACAAGCTAGTTTGGTGGCATTATGCTCGCCACAAAACCCAACAGGCACTGTGTTTAGTAGGCAAGGTTTGGAAGAAATTTGCGATATGATTTTAGAAGAAAATAGTCGTCGTGGGCCAAATAAAAAGCCAGTTTACTTAATGTACGATCAAATTTATTGGGCATTAACTTTTGGAAACACCAAACATTACAACCCTGTTACTTTACGCCCAGATATGCGCCCTTATACTGTTTTTGTTGATGGTATTTCTAAATCGTTATCGGCAACTGGCGTTAGAGTTGGTTGGAGTATGGGACCAAAACCAATTATTGATAAAATGAAAGCCATATTAACACATGTTGGTGCTTGGGCTCCAAAAGCAGAACAGATGGCGAGTGCAAAATATTTATCAGATTTAACATTGTATGATAAATTTATTGAAGAACAAAAAGTAAAAATAAGTGCACGCTTAGATGGTTTTTATAATGGATTTCAAACTTTAAAAAACGAAGGGTTTAAGGTTGATGCAATTGCACCACAAGCAGCAATTTATTTAACCATTAACTTTAGTTTACACGGATTAAAAACGGCTAACGGCGCTATTTTAGAAACAACTAAAGATGTTACAAAATATATTTTAGACGAAGCTAAACTGGCAGTTGTGCCATTTTATTGTTTTGGCGCATCGGATAATTCTCCGTGGTACCGCATGTCGGTTGGTACTTGTAAAATTACAGATATTGACGATGTGATTAATAACTTAAGAATAGCATTAAAAAAACTAACGTAAATAAAATACAAATACTATTGTGAGTTAATTAACTGATGTGTAGTATATAATAGTTAGGCATTTTAATTATTACTAAATAAGTTTAATTTAAATTATTGAAAATGGTTTGTAAACCGATGATTATTTTTATGACTAAATCATCTAACAAAAAAACAATAAATAATTACATGAAAACATTTTTTTTAAACTTTTCAATCTTATTGATATTAGTATTAACCTTTAAACCATTAGTATTTAAAGCTCAAAAATTACCCTTTGCCATTGGTCCAAAATTTGGATTAACTTATTCGCATTTACCAAATTATACTGATGATAAACCAAATGATAAAATTGGAATTAATGCGGGTTTAAAATTTGATTATTATGTTAAGGATAATTTTTCGGTAGGAGGCGAAGTGCTATTTAATCAACGTGCCAGTAACTATCAATATGTTGAAAAAACTAATTTTTTAACTTTACTTCAAAATTCATTTATGGGTTTTGGTTTAAATCAGTTTATTCCCGATTCAATATTAAAGCTGACTGGCAATTTTATAAACGATACCGTATACAGTAAATATAAAGCTAACGTTAGGCTAAATTATATAGATATTCCTATTGCGGCTACTTTTCATTTTAGCGGTGTTTTTTTTACAGCAGGAGTTACGCCATGTTTTTTAGTTGGTTCTAAAGCCAGCGAAACGTTTGACCAAGATGTACCATTATTAGATGTGACAAAAAAATATATTGACTCTCTTGGATTTGCAGCCAATTTTATTTATAACATAACCCCTGCTTATAAAAAAGATATTATAACTACAAACACGAATTTATCTGCCCCTAAAAAATTTGACTTAAATTGTTTTGCTGAGTTTGGTTTAGAGACAACATATGGCTTACAAATGAGTACTCGCTTTACGTATGGCTTAATTAAAACGGCCATGCATCAAAAAATGCAAGCTAAAAATCAAATGGCATTTATGTTTAATGTAGGCTATTTATTTGGCGCAAAAAATAAAAGTAAATTAAATGGTAAATACAATTTAAATGAAATAGAAAACACAAACAAATAGTATTTATTAAAAAGAATACAACCACGGATAATTATTTTGTAGATAAACCATATGATAACTAAAAAATAATAAATGTTTACAAATGAATAAAATATATTACCTATCAACCTGCAATACCTGCAAACGAATAATTGGAGAGTTTGGATTAATTGAAAAAAAATTTGTTTTGCAAGATATAAAAACAGAAAAAATTACCGAGCAACAATTAACCGAAATGTATAATGTAGTTGGTAGTTACGAAGCTTTGTTTAGCAAAATCGCAAAAAAATATCGCGAATTGGGTTTAAATGAAAAACAATTAAACGAAAATGATTACAAAAATTACATTTTACAAGAATATACGTTTTTAAAACGTCCAGTAATTTTTGTAAATAAATTAGTTTTTGTAGGCAATGCTAAAAGTACAATTAAATTGGTTAAAACTGTTTTAAGTTAACCTAGATAGTGTTGTACATTTTTTTCAAAACGTAAAGAGTAGCAAAATGACTACCCTTTCTTTTGTTTATAAAGTTTATTGGCTAGCGAAAATGATTCGAAAAAAACTTAACAACAACCACAGATTACTCTTTTTTGTTGAAAAATTAGTTGGTTAGTAGTGAAAAACTAAATCAACTAAAACAAAAAAAGCCCTCTGTTAACAGAGAGCTTTTTTTTAATCGTAATCGTATTACTGTTTAGTTTGCTATTGCAGTAAAATCTGAATTAGCACGTAATTTAATAAATTCAGCATCATCTTTAGCTGCTGCTTTTAACGATCCATCTTTTTCAATAGCTGCTTTTAAGTTAGTTATAACTTCGGCAGTATTACTTGCGCGAGCAGCGGCAACTGCTTTTAAATAAAATGATAATGCCATATCTTTTTCGTTACTAGCATTAACCGTACTTGCAACTGCACCAGTGTTACCATTTAATAATTCGGCTAAGCCTTTGTTAAAGCCTTTGTATTCGCCAAAGTTACCAACTGCATCTGCATATTTTCCATCGCGTACATTAACAATTCCTTTGTTGTAAGCAACTTCATTGCCTGCACCACTTGCTTTGTCATATAAATCCATCGCTTTTTTTCTGTCGCCAGCTTTTGCAGCAATAATACCTAAGTTATTCATTACAATTGTGTTTCCGTTTGCAGTTTTTTCAGCACGGTTAAATGCGTCAGTTGCTTCGGTAATTTTATTTTGAGTTAACAAAGCTGCGCCTAAGTTGTTAGATGCTCTCCAATCGCTAGCGTATTTTTTTTCGGCAGCTTGGTATATAGCAACTTTAGTATTAACATCGTTTGTTAAATTTGCACCGTACAACATTTCCTCAATAGATAAACTATCTGGGTTAGATGTTGTTAATTTAGTAATTTGCTCATCAGTACGCGATTTTTTATCAACGTTTAATGTTACAACAGAACGGCGTAATTTTGGTAAAATTTTCTCAGAAACCTCAGTATACGTTTTTGATAAATTTTTGATTTCCTTTTCACGTTGGTCGCCATCAGGATACATTGTTAATACACGCAAAATCAAATCTTTATCAGCAATAGATGATGATTCCATTAATGATTTAAAACCATCCCAATCTTCGGCAGTTGTTTGTGTTGTGTAGTTAGCTATTTCTTTACCAAATTTTTGTTCTTTATTTTTGTTCTTTTTAAATTCATTCATTATTGCATTCGATCCTGATTTTGCACGGTCTTTCGCTAAATTTTCATTTAAGCTTAACTCACCGTCTGGCGATGCGTATGCAGAAACACTAATTCCTTTAAACTCATACCAAGGGTTGTTTGCGTTTTCAGAAATAAATGTATTTAAGTTTTTAACTTCATCACTTTTTAATTCAGTTGCACGAACATCTGCTTTATTTACTAAATAATAAACATTTGCAGTTTGGTTTGCCGATGTAGTTTTTACAAACGCATCTTTTGCATAAATAGCTTTTTCATCATTACGAACCAATAAAGGTGTAACAATTGTACCATCTGCTAACTTAACAGGTGCAAAATCTTTCGTTTTACTTTTTACTGCTCCTTGTGCTTTTAACTCTAATGTAGCTACTTTCATTGCTGCATCATACGCAATTGGTTCTGATGTGTAATTAAAAGCGCCACCTTTATCGTAACTAATTTTTTGGCCGCTACCTGTAGCTTTTTCACCAACTAAAATAACTGGCTTTAAAGCTTTTTCGCCACCATTAAATTTAATAACTGGAGTTGCAGTAACAGTTGCTTTTTTAGCAAACATTTTAGCTGGGTATTTACCCGAAATACTAAATCTTATGCTATCACCATGCATCTCTAATGGATTAGGTTTTACATCATAAGTAATTGTATTTTGCTTTTTAATCATTTTACCTAATCCGTTGCAGCCCACTAATAAAGCAGATGCGCCAACAGCCATTGTTAAGTTTTTTAGAGTTTTAGTATTCATAATATAAGTTAAATTGTTTGTTTTTTTGCACTACAAAATTATAAAAATATTGATAACTACATAATTTATAACTAAATATAAAATAAAAAAATCTCACCTAAATGAGATTTTTTTATTTTAGTAATTAAAGTGTAAATTATTTAGCTAATGTGTTAACACGCTTAGCTAATTTCGATTTTAAGTTCGACGCTTTGTTTTTGTGAATCACGTTTTTCTTAGCTAATTTATCTAACATAGCTACCACTTTAGGTAACAACACTGTAGCTTCTTTTTTGTTATCAGTATCGCGTAATTTTTTTACAGCGTTACGAGTTGTTTTAGCATAATAACGGTTTTGCAAACGTTTAGCGTTATTTGATCTAATTCTTTTAATTGACGATTTATGATTTGCCATTCTATTTTAAAATTTATCTGTTTTCGATTTTGGACTGCAAATATACACTTTTTTTCATTTCTACAAATGTTCATAACAAATATTTGTAGTATTTATCTAAAATTTAATTTTACAGCATCTAATTATGCGTTTTTTAAACTTATATCTTATATTATTTGTTGCAAATTTTGCTTTTGCTCAACCTTTAAACGAAATTCAAAAAAACATTGTCCCTAATGGAAGTTTCGAAAATTCTCGTAAAAAATCGGGAAGTATAAAAAATGCCATTCCTTGGACTCAAATTGCGAGCGTAGATTATTACCAACAACCTTTACATAACGATACC
>JAYSUQ010000081.1:0-5184 GCA_043718985.1 Bacteroidota bacterium
TAAAAAACAATAAAATAAACATATGAAAAAAATAATTTTAACATCACTCACACTATTAGTTTCAGTAGGTTTTATTGCATTTTCGTGCAAACCAAAAAATGATAGCGATGCTTTAACACCAGGTTGGACAACATCTAGCGGAAACCCAAGTGCAAACACGCCAGGTAACGCTACAACTACGGGTACTATAGCAACTACATCATCTGCACAAAATTCATCTATGACTGGTATTGGTCAAGGTTCATCGTGGTTAAGTAGTGGATGTTCAGGTTCTAGCTGCATATCGGTTAGCAACAATCAATTAAATACTGTTACAGAAATATGTTTTGCTGGTACAGCAACAATTACTTCAGGTGCTTACACAATAGTTGGTTCATCAACCGCATTAATTGGCAATAATGTACACATTAAAGTTACAAGCCCTACTGGTCAAGAATCTGGTTCGGTTTGGTTTGCAGCCGCAGGTGGTGTTGTTAATGTTACGGGGGGGCCTACTGCACCAATTACTTGTAGCTTTACAAATGTAAGTTGTAAAAAATCGGGCAGTAACTTTCCTATCGTTACAATTAGTGGCCAGGTTGGTTGCATTTAATTTTATTAAAATATAAGTTTAAAGCATCTGCTAATTTGCAGATGCTTTTTTTGTTTTAGAAAAACTATAAAATATCAAAACAATACTAAACATATACATTAAGTTTTTAAACTCTTATAAGTTAGATGTAAGGGCTTTAAGTTTAATGCGTATTAGCGTTGCTATAATTTTGTTGGTTGATTTATTTATTAAAAGTTTATCAATTAAATTGTTTTATACAGATGCTGGAGTTGTACCTATTAGTATTTTAAAACTTTATAATTGGAATCAGTTTTATTTTTCGTTTCACACCTTAAGTGGTGAACTTTGGTGGCAAATTTTATTATTTATATTAAATGCAATTTGCGCAATTTTATTATTATTGGGTTACAAAACTCGTTTATTTACTTTTATATGCTGGGCTTTGTTTACGTCGCTTCAAAACAGAAATCCTTTTATTACACAAGCTGGCGATGATTTACTGAGACTGCTTTTATTTTGGTGTATATTTTTGCCATGGGGAGAGCGCTACTCTGTTACAAAAACATCAAACTTTAAAACCACTTATTTTAGTATAGCTAATATTGGTTATATATTATTAGTGACGTCTGTTTATTTTTTCTCATCGCAATTAAAAACTTCTGCCGAATGGCATACAAATTATACTGCAATTTACTATGCACTAAGCCTCGATCAGTTAAGGTTACCTTTGGGAACTTTACTATTTAATTATTATGGGTTAATGAAAGTACTTACCTTTTTAGTTTATTACATCGAGCTAATAGCACCCATATTAATAATTATGCCTTTTGTATCGTCAAAATTTAAAAGCCTTGGTATTATTATGATAGCACTCCTATTAATAGGTATTGCAAGTACCTTATATGTTGGTTTATTTTATATTATTGGCTTAGTTACTTTAATTGGCCTGCTACCAAGTAATGCTATAAATTATTTTGAAACTAAATTTTATAAAAATAAAACGATGTATGTTGTAAAAAAACAAGCTGTTAAAAGTCTTTTTTTTGAAATTAAAAACTATTTTAAAAATAGTTTTTTAATAATTATAATATGCTTTTGTTTAATGATAAACTTAACTCAAGTTAAAATTTCGCCATATGAATTAGAGCCAAGCGTTATGAAATACGGTGCTATTTTAAGATTAGAACAAAGTTGGGGAATGTTTTCGCCCTATGTTTTAAAAGACGATGGATACTATGTGTTTAGTGGCGCAACTTATAATGATAAACAAATAGATGTTAAACATCATAAAAATTATGTGTTATATACTAAACCAACGCCTGTAGTTGCCGAGTATGAAAGTGACCGTTGGCGTAAGTTTTACGAAAATTACACTTTTAATAATAATAATTATATGCGCCCTTATTTATGTAATGCATTGTTAAAAAACTGGAACATTAATAATCCTAAAAATAAAATTACCGAATTAACTATTTTTTTTATGAAAGAAACAAGTTTGCCTAACTACCAAACAAAACCTATTGAAAAAAATGTATTATGTAATTGCAAACTATAATTTTAATGACAATTAAAAACATATTAAATTTTATAAATTACAAATTAACTGCCTTTACCGAGCACGATATACATTCGCCTTTTGTATTTAATTTTTATAACGAATTAATTTTAAATAAATATCCCTTTTTTGATTTTGAAGATTTATCTATAATTAGAGCCAATCTTTTAAAAAATGAAACCACATTAACTATTAGCGATTTTGGTGCGGGATCAAAAAAAATAAAAAAAAATACGCGTACTATTTCTAAAATTACAAAACATGGTATTTCTCAAAAAAAACAATCGGAGTTTTTGTATCGTTTACTAAATAAATTTAATCCTAAAACAGTTATTGAACTTGGCACTTCGGTTGGTTTAACTACAATGTATTTAGCAAAAGCAATCCCACAATCAACTATTTATACAATAGAAGGTTGCCCAAATTTAGCTGCGTTTTCTAAACAATTATTTAAAACAACTAACATACCTAACATTACATCTATTAACGGTAATTTTAATACCGAGTTACCAAAACTATTAAACCAACTAAATACTATTGATGTTTTATATATTGATGGCAACCACGCTTACGAACCCACCCTACTCTATTTTAATTTAGCCTTACAAAAAAAGCATGCAAACTCTATTTTTATTTTTGATGATATTAATTGGAGTAACGATATGCAAAAAGCTTGGCAACAAATAAAATTAAATAATGAGGTAACTCTTAGTTTAGATTTTTATCACTTTGGCATTGTTTTTTTTAGAACTGAGCAGTTACAAAAACAACATTTTGTGTTAAATTTTTAAATATTTTTAGGGTAACACATAAAATATTTAACTACTTTTTTACTTAGCATTTTAATATTTAATTGGTCAGATGCTTTAGCTACATCTATTAAATTGCCGTTTTTTTGTAAAATATTTATTTTAAATTCTAAGTTATTATAGGCACTATTATTTACACTTTCGGTAAACACAAAATACTCGACTTCTTTTTTAGTGAGTTTGTATTTTTTAATTACTTTTTGTTGAAGCGTGTTTTTATAATCGGCAGTAAATTTTATTTGCTGTAACTCTATTTTAAACAAATTACGATCAATCATATTGGTACACAGCAACGATAATACTTTATCCTTATTTGTCATCCAAACTTTAACCGATGCCATAATATCATAATCATCTAATAATACAAATTGTTGTAGTAAATCGGGGTTACTTGTGAAATCTTTTTTATTAAAATTATTTTTTAAAAATAATGACAAGGCTGGTGTTGCAAATAAATTTTCGCCGTTTAACGATAATTCTTTCGCTCGTTTTAAAATATTAACCAATAATTTTTCGGCACTTAGCACGGTTTTATGCAAATAAACTTGCCAATACATTAATCTTCTGGCCATTAGAAATTTTTCTACAGAAAAAATTCCTTTTTCCTCAATCACCAAAACATCATCAACTACGTTCATCATTTGAATAAGTCTGTCAGAATTTATTTTTCCTTCTTCTACACCTGAATAAAAACTATCGCGTTTCAGATAATCCATTCTATCCATATCCAATTGACTAGAAACCAATTGCAACATAAATTTTCTATGATATTCTTCTTTAAAAATTTGAATAGCCAAAGTAAGTTGTCCATTAAATTCTTGATTGAGTTTGTTCATAAACAAAAGCGAAATTTCTTCATGGTGTACATCTTCAACAATACTATGTTCCATTGCATGAGAAAATGGTCCGTGACCAATATCGTGCAACAAAATAGCTATGTACAGCGCATTTTCTTCGGCTATGGAAATTTCTGTATTTTTAAATCGCAAAACATGTATGGCTTTTTGCATGATATGCAAGCAACCTAAAGCATGATGAAACCTTGTATGGTTTGCTCCTGGATATACAAGCGATGACAATCCCATTTGAGAAATTCGTCTTAAACGTTGAAAATATGGATGCTGAATTAAATCGTAAATTAAAGGATTTGGTATGGTTATAAATCCGTAAATCGGATCATTGAATATTTTGAGTTTGTTGGTATCGTTCACTTTTTTTCTGAATTTATACAAATATAAACAGTTAAAAATAAATTAAACTCATTTTTGAATACAAAAAACTGTATGATTTTTCGATTTTAAAAAGCAAATCTGATTCGTGAACATTGTAGGACTTTATAATTTTAAAGTAGTGAATTCGACTATCGTAAATAAATTTATCATATAAATTCTTCTCTTTTTACAATAATATTAAGATTCGTATGTTTTATAATCTGTAAATTGCAGCTTTAAATATAATTATAACAATACAGCTATGAACAGCATCAAAATACTTTGGGTAGACGATGAAATTGATTTATTGAAACCACACATATTATTCCTAGAAAAGAAAAATTATGAAGTAACCACTTGCAATAATGGTCGCGATGCTATTGATATTTTTCAGGATGAAAATTTTGATATTGTTTTTCTGGATGAAAATATGCCTGGAATGAATGGTTTGGAAACTTTGGCAGAAATGAAAGAAAAAAAATCATCGATTCCTGTTATTATGATTACCAAGAGTGAGGAAGAATATATTATGGAAGAAGCAATAGGTTCAAAAATTGCAGACTATTTGATTAAACCTGTTAATCCTAATCAAATATTACTAAGTTTAAAGAAGAACTTGGATCATTCGAGATTAATTTCAGAAAAAACTACTTTGGATTATCAAAAGGAATTTCGAAAAATTTCCATGGAAATGTCCATGGTAAACTCTTATGAAGAATGGATTGAATTCTATAAAAAATTAATTTTTTGGGAGTTGGAATTAGAAAATATTGATGATCAAAATATGTTTCAAATTCTAGAATCTCAAAAAAATGAAGCCAATGCATTATTTGGTAAGTTTATAGAAAAAAACTACGAAGATTGGTTCGAACCAAAAGCTGACAAACCTGTACTATCCCACAATTTATTCAAACAATTGGTCATTCCTGAACTTAAAAAGAAGGAAAATGTACTTTTTGTAGTTATAGATAATTTGAGATATGACCAATGGAAAGCTTTTGAAAGTGTGGTCAATAATCATTACAAATTGGAATCTGAAGTTCCCTATTATGCAAT
>JAYSUQ010000082.1:0-5168 GCA_043718985.1 Bacteroidota bacterium
CATTAACGATTTAAAAAAAATACGCACCTACGATGAGGTAATTTTTATGACACCTGATGGCGAAACGTTAAAACAAGCTACGTGCAATCACTTATCAACCTTAAAAAATTTAATTGTTTTATGTGGTCATTATAAAGGTATTGATGAACGCGTACGCGAACACCTTGTAACTAAAGAAATATCTATAGGCGATTATGTTTTAAGCGGAGGCGAGCTACCAGCTGCTGTTATGTGCGATGCAATTATTAGATTAATACCAGGTGTACTAAACGACGAAACAAGTGCATTAACCGATTCCTTTCAAGATAATTTATTATCGCCACCAGTTTACACACGCCCTGCCGAATTTAATGGCTGGGCAGTGCCCGAAATTTTACTAAGCGGCCACTCAAAAAAAATAGATGAGTGGCGCCATCAACAAGCCCTTGATAGAACAAAATTAAGGCGTCCCGATTTATTGTAAGTGATGAGTTAAAATCTTTTAAACAGTCGTAAAACAGCTTCTTAAAAATTTTCGTAAAGCAAGGTTGCTAGCAATGGGGCTTTCTAAAAAACCCATATGTGCGTCGTGCTCTAAAAACAACACCTGTTTGTTTTTTATTAGTTGACTTTGCTCTAATAATTGTTCGTAAGGCAACACATTATCGTGTTGGCCAATTACCATCATAATTGGATAATGTGCCATGCCTAAAATCAAATCTCTATTTGGTCTATCCTTCATCCCTTCAAGCGATGCAATAATAGATTGTTTTGACGTTGCCTTTGCAATTGCATTAGCAAACTGTATTTCGCGTTTTAAATATTTAAAATTTTTAATTGCAAATAAATTTTTTATAACATCTATTGCATAAATTTTATGGTTAGCTTTTACAACCTTTATCGATCTTGATCTGTCGCGTTTTTTATCCTCACTATCAGCATAAGCAGTTGAGTGGTATAAACATAAGCCTTTTAAATTATCTGGAAACAAATCGGCAAAAGCTAAACCAACATAGCCGCCCATGCTGTGCCCAATTACCACATATTTTTTTAGGTGTAAACTATCTAAAACTGCCTTAACGCATTTAGCTTGCAACTCCATTGTGTGTATATATCCTACGCAATCTGTTTGTCCGTGCCCTAGCAAATCAATAGCAATAACCCTGTATTGTTTTGATAAATTTAAAATAGTTTGTTCCCAAATTTTATGCGAACCTAAAAAACCATGCAGTAACACAACCGCCCTACCCTTTCCTGCATCGGCATACGTTATAGTTGCTTTTTTAAACTGAGTAGTTTTAATCATCTTTCAAAAAAATCTACTTTATTACAAATGTATTTACTGTTTATCGAACCGTCATCAATTATTGTTAATTGTTCTTGATAGACCTTACGTTTATTACTAAACAAAACGGGTTTTAATTTAAAACTTTGGTATTGTATGTTGTTTGTAAACCCCGCTTCAATAGCCTCGTTTTTATAATCCCAATTATTACCTATTTCGCATTTAAAATACACTCCATTTTTAGGTAAGCGACAAAGCGTTATACTAAACAATTGTTGCAAATACACATGTTGTAAATAATGGTTAGTTGTTAAATCGTATAAAACTATAACGGCATCGTAGTTTGTTGTGTTGTTAAGTTGCAGTTGGTAGTCTGTGTTTTCAAAATGAGGTTTGCCAAAGTAATTTCCGTAAGGTTCATCGCCATTTTTAAGGCTTACATTTTTTTTTGGCGTTAGTCGTTCAATTTTAAAACTAGTTGTTGTTTTTGGCTCTGGGTTAAAAAACGAAACCACAAACATTAATAAAGCAACCGCAATTGGCACGGTATACATTATGTATTTATAATCGCTGTAATTACTAGCTGATTGTTTAGTTTGTTGCTTAGCTTTTTGATACTGTTTATGGTAATTTTGTTTAAAATAATCTCTCCTTTTTAAATCTTCTTCGGTAAAAGTCCATTCTTTTTTTACTGTTTTTGAGGGTGTTTTTGTTTTTAACCGAACGGTTGTTTCGTAACTTAACTTATCATCGTAACTCTTTTTGGTGTGCGTGTTTGATAAAACAGTATAAGCTTGCAAAATAGTTTCGAATAGCTGTTTTGCATTTACATTGTTTGGATTTTTATCTGGGTGGTAAATTTTAGCTAGCTTTCTAAAAGCAATTTTAATGTCGCTTGGTGTTGCTAGTTTCGATACGCCTAGTACTGCATAATAATCAACGGCCACAAAATAAAATTAATTATTTTAAAATATAAGTTTGTCTTAAATCGTAGCAACGCATTGCATTTAACTCAAAGTTTTTTACTTTACTAGCTAATAATCTATACGAGCCTTCGTACCACAACGGTATTAAAGGTGCATCGTTTATTAATTGTTGTTCGGCTTTTAAAAAGTAGGCGTAACTAGTATCTATTGTTATTGC
Organism: Bacteroidota bacterium; assembly: GCA_043718985.1. Taxonomy (GTDB): domain Bacteria; phylum Bacteroidota; class Bacteroidia; order B-17B0; family Aurantibacillaceae; genus UBA4416. The sequence goes on from JAYSUQ010000082.1 coordinate 2,408, forward strand.
TTCTCTTCCTTTTTTAAAATACATATCATATACATTGTTTTTATAACGAGATGTGTTTGGGTAACTCGTTTCGTTGTTATCATCAGGAACTCCATCGCTAACAAACAAGCTCAAAAACGATTCGGGACTAGGGTAATCGGCAACCCAAGCATCTCTGTAAATATCGCTTTTACCCGTAGTTTGCAATTCGTATTTTAATTTATTGCTAAGCGATTCAAAACTAATATTAATGTTTAAGTTTTGTTGCAATTGTTTTTGTATTTCGGCTGCAATGGTAGAGTTACGAGTGTTACCCGAGTTAATTAGCAACCTAACCTCCGGAAAACCTTTGCCGTTGGGATAGCCAGCCTCGGCTAATAATTGTTTAGCTTTAGCTATATCTAAATTATAGCCTTTAATGTTTTTAATGCTGTAGTTTTTAAATGTGTTTGGCGTAATGCCATAAATAGCTGCGCCTATTGCCTGCCCTTGTAAAATTTGGTCAACTAGTTTTTCTTTGTCAATAGCATAATTTATTGCTTGCCTTACCTTAACGTTGTTATAAGGCGCAATAGTTGTGTTAAATAAATAGTATTGCGTAATCATTTCGGGCTCGCGTTTTAAAATTGTTTTTGGAGGCGAGCTTGCAAATTCTTTTATATTGTTTTCAATAATATCTTTAACTCTTAATGATGGTATGGTGTTTACTAAATCTAATTTATTGTTTTCAAATAACGTTAAGCCATCTTCAATTGAGTTTAAAAATAACACCGAAACCGTATCTAAATAAGGCAATGCATAACCTAAACTATCAACACCAAAATAAGTTGGGTTTTTAACAAGCACTACTTTTTCGTTGGTTGATGTTGATGAATACATAAATGGGCCTGCACCATTTTTAAGTTGAATACCGTATTTGCTATATGCAATTTCGTTAATAATACATGCGGCTGGATGCGCCAATAATTTAAAAAAACTTAGTGTAGGCTTTACTAATTCTAACGATAAGGTTGAATCGTTAATTATTTTAATTCCTGAAATTTGTTTTGCTTTGCTATTAAAAAATTCATCTGCACCAGCTAATCTGTTTTTAAATAACATTTCGTATTGAAAAGAATTATCGCCTTTGGTACACAATAACTCAAAGCTAAATTTTACATCTTTAGCTGTTACCTTAGGTGCAATGCCACTTTTATAACACGCGTCGTTTTGAAATTTAGCATTTGTATTTAAATGAAATGTTAACAATTTTCCATCGGCCGATCTTTCCCATTTATAAGCCAAGCCAGGGCACACCTCTAATGTTTTTGAATTTAACCTTACCAAGCCTTCGTGTATTTGCGATACAACTACGCCTTCCGATTCCATTGTAATAGCAGATGGCAACAACGTTTTAATTTCGTTAGTGCCAGGAAAACTAAAAGTGCCTCCGCTTTTTTCGGAAATTTTTTTAGAATTAAAATTATCAGATTTGGTACAGCTTGCAAATACTGCAACAAAACTTAAGGATAGAACAAAAAACTTCATAAATATGAAAATGTTAAATTTTGCCTAAAGATACGTAAATATCGACTATTTATAAAAAAATACAGTCTATTTACAATTTAAGGCAAAAAAAAGGCTTTTAAATTTTGTTTTTTTCAAATATCGTATTAATATTGCAAGACCTTTTGTAAAAGGAAAAACATTTAAATATTATGAAACAACTATACTTTTTAATAATTTTCTCAATATTCTTATTAAACAAAGCGTTTAGTCAGGGTGGTGTTATCATATTAGAGGGCAATTTCCAAGGAAAAAACCTATACGTTCAAAATCCGTTTGGTAGCGGTGGTGTTGGTTTTTGTGTTACCGAAGTACTTGTTAATGGTAACATTACAACCGACGAAACAAACTCATCTGCATTTGAAATTGATTTTAAACCACACAAATTAAATATTGGCGAAAAGGTTGAAATTAAAATTAAACATAAAGAAGATTGCAAGCCAAAGGTTTTAAATCCAGAAGTTTTAAAACCAAAAAGTACTTTTGAAGTTATTGCAATGGCTGTAGATAAAGACGGAAGTTTAAAGTGGTCAACAAAATCTGAAACTGGTAAATTAGCTTTTGCGGTTGAACAATTTCGTTGGAACAAATGGGTTAAGGTTGGCGAGGTTGATGGTGTAGGGACACCAGTGACTAACAATTATAATTTTAAAATCACACCGCACTCTGGTAAAAATCAGGTACGAGTTCGTCAAACAGATTACAGCGGCCAACCGCGTTTATCTAAGCCAGTAGATTTTATGTCGTCAGGTGCCGATATTACTTTTGCTCCAGCAAAAGTATCTAAAGATATTGCTTTTGTATCTGATGGTAAACCAACCGAAACAATGTATGAAATTTATGATCAATATGGCAATGTAGTTAAACGAGGATTTGGTGCAAATATAGATGCATCAAACTTAGCAAAAGGTGGTTACTTTTTAAACTATGATAATAAAATGGGCGAATTTATTAAAAAATAAAATTCATTTATAAAAAAATTACAAAACGCCTCAAATTTTATTTGGGGCGTTTTTATGTTAACTAATTTAAATTAACTTTACATTATGTACACAGTAAAAGTAAACGCAACCAATAGCTTTAAAACAGAAATTACATCTGTAAAAAACAACGTTATATCGGGCACATTAAACTCTGAAATATTTAACGCAAATATTATTAAAATTAGGGATAATGTTTATCATTTAATAAAAAACAATGTTTCGTATAATTTAGAATTGGTGCAACACCTCCCCGA
>JAYSUQ010000083.1:0-15499 GCA_043718985.1 Bacteroidota bacterium
ATTATTGAAATTATTAAAGTATCTGATAAACCAATTGTATTGTTAGGTGGTTCGGACGAAAAAGAAATCGGAGATGCCTTACAAAATCAATTTCCTTCCAAAGTATTTAATGCTTGTGGAAAGTTGAACTTAAATCAATCCGCCTCTATTATTGAGCAAAGCGATAAGGTAATAAGTTCCGATACTGGTTTAATGCACATTGCAGCTGCATTTAAAAAAAGCATTATCTCAATTTGGGGCAACACAATACCGCAATTTGGTATGAGTGCCTATTTGCCTGGCCCAAAATCGCAGCAACTGCAAACAAGTAATTTACCTTGCAGGCCTTGCTCTAAATTAGGTTATAGCGCCTGCCCAAAATCGCACTTTAAATGTATGAACGATATTGATGTTACGCTAATTAATTTTAATTAACTAACTCGTTTAACTCAACAGTTTAATAGATTTTTTTAGCGCCTCAATAAAAACATCTACCTCTTCAGTAGTATTATAAAATGCAAAAGAAGCTCTAATGGTTCCTGGAATACCATAAAACTGACAAATAGGTTGTGTGCAGTGATGCCCGCTACGAATGGCCACTCCATATTTGTCTAACAATGTGCCAATATCAAACGGATGAATAGTGCCTACATTAAATGAAATTACAGACGTTTTATGTTTTGCTTTACCATAAATAACTAAGCCTTCAATTTGTTGTAATTGTTTAGTGGCATATTGCAATAAATCATCTTCATGTTTTTGAATGTTTTCAAAGCCAATTTCTGTAATATAATTTATAGCTGCGGCCAAACCAACACCGCCTTCAATATGCGGAGTGCCTGCTTCAAATTTTAAGGGTGAATCTGCAAATTCTGTTTTTTCGAGTGTTACTGTTTTAATTGTTCCGCCACCTGTTTGATATGGTGGAAATCTTTGTAACCATTCTTCTTTTCCAAATAAAATACCTACGCCTGTTGGACCGAATAATTTATGTGCGCTAAATACATAAAAATCGCAATCCAAATCTTGTACATCTGGTTTTAAATGTGGCACTGCTTGTGCGCCGTCAATTAGGATTGCAGCTTGTGATAATGAACGAATCGTTGCAATTATTTCCTTAACAGGATTAATAGTACCAAGTGTATTAGAAATATGAGTGAAGGCAACTAGCTTAGTTTTTTCGGTAATTAATTTAGGTAATTCTTCTAATACTAATTCGCCCGCTTCGTTAATAGGAATATATTTTAAAACCGCTTTTTTATCTTCACATAATTGTTGCCACGGAATAATATTACTGTGGTGTTCCATTTGTGTGATGATAATTTCATCTCCTTCTGAAACGTTTATTTTTCCAAAACAATGTGCTACTAAATTGATAGATTCGGTTGTGCCTTTTGTAAAAATTATTTCGCTAGCATGCTTTGCATTGAGGTGAAGTTGAATTGTTTTACGAGCTTCTTCGTAAGCAATGGTAATTTCTCTACTCAACGTATGCACACCACGATGTATGTTTGAATTTTGAAAAGTATAATAATGTGAGATAGCATCAATAACCTGTTGCGGTTTTTGTGCGGTTGCTCCATTATCAAAATACACTAACGGTTTGTTGTTAACCGTTCTGTTAAGAATAGGAAAATCTTTGCGTATTTTATTTATATCAAACATAGTATTATGGTTGTCATCGGTAACTTCGACAGGCTGAGTTACCGTTAAGTTAAAGTGCTTTTGGTAACATTAATAAAAATGGTAAAGATTTTTTAAAATCACAGCTTTCGTAGTCAAATCCAATCGATAAATTTTTATAATAGCCTGCTCTGTTTTCAAAATAATATTTTTCACTTTCAATCATCCAGGCTTTTTCATTTATAAAGTGAGATAAAAACCATTTTTCTAAAAGCCTACCTGCTCTTCCGTTACCATCATTAAATGGATGGATTTTCTCAAAGATTAAATGTATAAGTGACGAAAAATATAAAGACGGAACTAACGGTATTTTACTGCCAATAATTAAATCAATATCGTGAAACAATAAATCAAATTCCTTTTTAAGATACTGATGATCAACAGCAACGTAAACATTGCCTGCTTTGCCAGCAATAACAACGTTACCGGTTCTTAACTTGCCACGTGAAGCTGTAATTAAAAACTGCTTAGATAAAATTTTATGTGCTTTTAAAAAGTTTGATTTGGTTAAAGGATTTGATTTAGCGAATTGATACGCAATAATTAAATCATTAATTTCTTTCATTTCAATATCTTTTAATTTGATATTAAATTCTTTATTTTTTAAATAATCATCTAATTGTATAGTATTACCTTCTATACTTGAAGAATAAACTGCGGCAGAAACTTCATAAAAATCATCAATAAAAGGCAATGAAATCTTTTTGGCTTTTTTTACTTTAGTTGTATTATTTATAATACACGCTTTATTAAATTCATAAAGCAAGTTGGGGTTTAATATTTTTAATTTTACATCCAATACTAAAGTGCTTTTTCAAACAAACGTAAAACTCTTTCTTGTAAAGAGGGGATTTTAATTTTGTCGATTAATTCTTGTGCAAATGCTTGTAGCAATAATTTACGAGCGCTTTCCTCACCAATACCACGTGCTTTTAAATAAAATAAGGCTTCTGTATCTATCTTACCAGTTGATGTGCCATGCGAACATTTTACATCATCAGCATAAATTTCTAATTGTGGTTTAGTGTTGATGGTTGCATCATCACTCATCAAAATGTTTTTACTACTTTGATAAGCATTTGTTTTTTGCGCGTCTTTACGAACAAATATTTTTCCGTTAAACGTTCCTGTTGATTTATCTTTAGCAATACCTTTATATAACTCATTACTTTCGCAATGAGGCATTTGGTGGTCAATCAAAGTGTGATTATCAACCGACTGTGTTCCGTTAGTGATAAACAATCCGTTTAAGTGTGCTTCGCAATTAGGTGCGGCTATTTCAACGTTGTGATTGTTTCGTACCAACTCTCCGCTTAACGTAAAGGTATTGTTTGTGTAATTTGAATATTTACTAATTTTTACTTGGTTTGTATTTACCGAGTAAGAAAGCGCACCTTCGTTTTGAAATGTATAGCAAGTTAGTTTTGCATTTTCTCCCACTAACTTTTCACTTACAAAATTAGAGAATACTTTTGCTGCACCAATATTATAAAAACTTTCTACTAAAGTTACCTCAGCACAAGCTTCAATATTAATAAAATTACGCGTGTTAGTTACAGTATTGGTGTTACCGCTATTCACATAAATTACATGAATTGGCATGGGAATAATATTGTTTTTATCAACTTGTAAAAACAAACCATTACCTGTAAAAGCAGAGTTTAAAGATATTAAAGCATCTGTGTCAGATTTTGCTTGAGATGACAATAACGTTTTTTCGGAAGAAGATAATTCGTTTAATGATTTAACGGTTAAACCTTTTACAATCATTTTTTCGCTTAAAGCTTCGTTATAATTTCCGTTAACAACTACTAAATTAATTGCTTCATCAATTTTAAGAGGAGCGATATCAGCGTTGGTTAATTCATTAAACGATTGTTCAACCGATTTGAATTCCTTACGAAGAACCGCTTCAATATTACAGTATTTATAATCTTCGTGCTTATTATTAGGAATGCCTTTATCTTCTAAAAGCCTAATGGCAGATACAATTTCAGCATCGGGCATAAACGCAATTTTACCAGAATTTTTTTGCAATTGCTCCAGCAAATTTTGTGTTACAGCACTTTTATTTTCAACTACTAACGACATATTAATCTGCTATTTCAAATTCTTTTTTAATTTCATCATATCCTTTAGCTTCTAATTCTAAAGCTAATTCTTTACCCCCGCTTTTTACAATGCGGCCTTTGTAAAGTATATGCACAAAATCAGGAACGATATAATCTAACAAACGTTGGTAGTGCGTAATTAAAATAGTAGCATTATCTTTAGATTTCAATTTGTTTACACCACTTGCTACAATGCGCAACGCATCAATATCTAAACCACTATCTGTTTCATCTAAGATGGCTAACTTTGGTTGTAACATTGCCATTTGAAAAATCTCATTACGTTTTTTTTCTCCGCCGCTAAATCCTTCATTTACACTACGGCTTGCTAATTTAGAATCTAACTCTACTAATTTCGATTTATCTTTTACTAATGCTAAAAAATCTTTAGCAGGCATTTCTTCTTGTCCGTGGTAAGCACGAATTTCATTTAATGCCGTACGTAAAAAATTAATGTTACTTACTCCCGGAATTTCTACCGGATATTGAAACGCTAAAAACAATCCTTCGCGTGCTCTATCTTCGGCAGATAATTCTAATAAATCTTTTCCATTAAAAGTTACTTCGCCTTCGGTTACATCATAATCTGCACGGCCAGCTAAAACACTTGATAATGTTGATTTTCCAGAACCATTTGGCCCCATGATAGCGTGAACTTCTCCAGCTTTTACTTCTAAATTAATCCCTCTTAATATTTCTTTTTCGCCGATTGAGGCGTGTAAATTTTTTATTGTTATCATAGATTACAGATTTTTTGATTGCAAATTGCAGATTATCTGATTACAAATTATTAAAAAGTACAACATCTGTAATTTGTTAATTTGCAATTTGTAATTATTTGTTTTTTGATTCGTATTGTTTTAAATATTTTATAAATCCCGCTAATTGTTTACTGGTTGATAATGCTTTTTCGTTAATTTTTATATACTCTTCTTCATTTAAATAATTTAATAGTTGTGCTATTTTCAACTGTGTTCTTAATTCTCCACAACTTCCTTTTGCAATTACTAAAAAATACAGAAACTGCTTTTTACTGTCTCTCTCATAACCTTCCGATATATTAGATGGTACTGATACCGACGCCCTTCTTATTTGATCTTTTAATCCGTAATCTTTAGCAAACAATTCTGTATTTGTTAGTTTATAAATATCAGCACATAAATTTATACTTGTCTTCCAAACCTCCAACTCTTCAAATTTTTCAATCGTAGCCATTTTTATTTAAATTACAGATTGCAAATTCTGTGTTTGTTTTATTTTCGTTTATTAATTTTTTAATCGTTTTATATTTAATTTTTCAATCTGCAATTTTTTAATCTGTCAATCTGCAATTTGCTAATTTGCTAATTTGTAATTTCTACCCAACACTTCCTTCTAAACTAATGGCTAATAATTTTTGTGCTTCTACAGCAAACTCCATTGGTAATTTATTTAATACTTCTTTGCAATATCCATTAACAATTAAGCCAATTGCTTTTTCGTTATCAATACCACGTTGCTTGCAATAAAATAATTGGTCTTCACCAATCTTACTAGTGGTTGCTTCGTGTTCTACAACGGCTGATTTATCTTTTATTTCAATGTATGGGAATGTATGCGCGCCACATTTGTCGCCCATTAACAAACTATCGCATTGCGAAAAATTACGGGCATTGCTAGCGCCTTTTTTAATTTGAACTAAGCCTCTGTAACTATTATTACTAAAGCCTGCTGAAATTCCTTTTGATATAATGGTTGAACGAGTGTTCTTTCCAATATGTATCATTTTTGTTCCGGTATCGGCTTGCTGATAGTTATTTGTAACTGCAACAGAATAAAATTCGCCAACAGAATTATTGCCTTTTAAAATAACAGAAGGATATTTCCAAGTAACGGCAGAACCTGTTTCTACTTGTGTCCAACTAATTTTAGAATTGTCTTCTAAACAAATTCCACGCTTGGTTACAAAATTAAAAATACCACCTTTACCATCTTTATCACCAGGATACCAATTTTGTACGGTGCTATATTTTACTTCAGCGTTTTTGTGTGTTATGATTTCTACAACGGCAGCGTGTAATTGATTTTCATCGCGTTGCGGAGCTGTGCATCCTTCTAAATAAGAAACGTAAGAATCCTCATCTGCAATAATCATTGTTCTTTCAAACTGACCCGTACCACTTGCGTTGATACGGAAGTAGGTTGATAATTCCATGGGCGAACGAACACCTTTTGGAATGTAGCAAAATGACCCATCTGTAAATACAGCTGAGTTTAAAGCTGCGTAAAAATTATCAGTTGGCGGCACTGCCATGCCCATATATTTTTTTACTAATTCGGGGTGATCTTGAACGGCTTCGCTAAATGAACAAAAAATAATTCCTTTTTCTGCTAAAGTTTCTTTAAAGGTTGTTTTTACTGAAACACTATCAAACACAATATCAACTGCAATGTTACTTTGTACTCCGCTTAAACGTTTTTGTTCGTCGATAGAGATACCAAGCTTTGCAAATGTTTTTAATAATTCTGGGTCAACTTCATCTAAACTTGCTAATTCTTTTTTTGGCTTAGGTGCAGAGTAATAAATAATATCTTGAAAATTTGGTTTTGAGTATGATACATGCGCCCACTCTGGCTCTATCATATTTTGCCAATTACGATATGCTTTTAAACGAAACTCCAACATCCATTCTGGTTCATTTTTTTTTGCCGAAATAAATTTAATGATGTCTTCGTTTAATCCTTTAGGCGCTTCATCTGTTGCAATATCAGTTGTAAAGCCCCATTCGTAATCCTTATTTATATGTTCTTCTAATATTTCGTTTGCCATTTTAGCTTCTGTATAATTTTTTTAATGCGTCTGCATCAATTGTATCTTTTGGTCTTTTCGATTGTTCCTTTTCGCTTATTAACGTATTAACGTGCAACACTTTTATTTTTATTTCTTCTGTTAAATCAAAATCGTTAGCAATAGTATAACACTCGTTGTAGTTTTCTTGTTTAAAAAATTGTAAGTCACTCATCAAATCAATTCGCATTCCGTTATCTAACATCAACTCCGAATAGCCAGCAATAAAAGGCAAATCTGTGTAAACTTCGGCACCTTCTATTCCATAATTTTTTAATGCGGTAATAAATTTTTTCCTGTTTTCAATACTATCATTAATCCAAATATCTATATCTCCTGTCGACCTGTTAAAGCCATGATAATTAACTGCTAAATCTCCAACCAAAATAAAACTTACTTCTTGCTTGGTTAAGTGTTTAAAAAAAAGAATTATCTCGTCTTCAAATAAATCCATTAAGTTGTTTTAATAAGTAATTCTTTTTTAAACGTTGTTTTATCTTTTTGCGAAAACAATATTGACAATCGCATTAGCTTAAAAGCTTTATTCATGCGCTCTTTGTGCGTTAATTTAAAATCTTCAAACAAACGTTGTTCGTTTATTTGTTCAACAGTTAAATTAGTATGAATAATAATGCGTGCCATTTTTAAACCGAAAAACTTTCTCCACAACCACAAGAGCGAGTTGCGTTAGGGTTTATAAATATAAATCCTTTACCGTTTAATCCTCCGCTATAATCTAACTCTGTGCCAACTAAGTATAAAAAACTTTTACGGTCAACAACCACTTTTACGCCGTTGTCTTCAAATAGTTGATCGCCCTCTTTTAATTGATTATCAAAAACAAGGTTGTACATTAAACCCGAACAACCACCTCCATCAACACCCACTCTAATGAATGTATCTACGGGTTTATTTTCTTCTTTTATTAAATTTACAGCATGTTCTTTAGCTGCATTGCTAACTGTTATCATTTTGTAAGTAATTAATGGTTAGTTACTTGTGCGTTATTCTTAATTAGATTAAATCTAAACGCATTGCAAAAATACCACATTTATGGTAGGTGTGCAAGTTCATTTTGTATTATTTTGTATAATATTAAATCATTTTTTAAGTTACTGTAATGTAAAAAAGCCCGATACCATTTAGGTTTCGGGCTTTTTATATTTTTTATAAAAAGTGCGAGTTAAGCTTTAATAGCTTTTTCCATTACAACTTTCCCTTTATAATATAATTTACCTTCAAACCAGTGTGCACGGTGTAATAAATGTGCTTCGCCAGTTGTTGTATCTCTTGCAATCGTCATTGTAGGTGCTTTGTATGTTGCACGACGAGAATCTCTGCGGGATCTTGATAATTTTCTTTTTGGATTAGGCATTGTATGTTATTTTAATTGTTGTTAAACTTAATATTTTTTAATTTATCCCATTGATCCGGGGTTGTTGGCTCTTCTTCTACTTTTGTTTCGTTAAACTTATTTAAAGTTTCAGCATCACACTCGGCATTAAACTCTTCATCGTCTTCGCACGGTATTTTACGATGTGGCACTGCAACAGCAATGTATTCGTATAAATATTGCGAAAAATCAATTTCCTCTAACCCTTCATTAATAACTAAAATATCGTCATTACTTTCATCAGGATTACCGTGTTTTATAACTAATTTTTCATCGCCACTAATTGGGTAGTTGTACTCAATTAAACATCTATCGCAAGTAACTTCAATAGTACCTGTAAAATTAAACAACAATTGTAATAAGTTGTTTTGTTTAATTAAAATAGCCGTAACAGCGATGTTAGCTTTTTTAATTTCACTTTCAGTAATGTGTTCAAAGAACGAATCGGTAACTTCAAAATTATATTGGTGCTCGCCTATTGGTAAACCGCCAAATTGTATAACGTACTGACTTTTACCCATAACTTAAATTCCAAAATGGACGGCAAATATACATTATTTTTTAAACTTATCAACAAAATTATTAAAAATTACATTAAAATGACATGTTAAATGCACGGCTTTATATTGCATTTCTTAAATAACTAATAGTTTAATAAAAAAGCATCTCCAATATTTATTATTAGAGATGCTTTTTTGTTTTTTAGTTTAACGTTATGCCTCTTCTACCTCTTCTTTACTTGCCATTAATGCTTCGTACTCTTCCTTACTACCAACTACAATTTTTTCGTAGTGGCGCAATCCTGTACCAGCTGGTATTAAGTGTCCAACAATTACATTTTCTTTTAAACCTTGTAATGTATCTACTTTACCGTTAACAGCTGCTTCGTTTAACACTTTAGTAGTTTCTTGGAACGATGCTGCAGAAATCCAACTATTTGTTTGTAACGATGCGCGAGTAATGCCTTGTAAAATTGGTGTTGCTGTTGCAGGAACCGCATCACGCGCTTCAACTAATTTTAAATCTTTACGACGTAAAACAGAGTTTTCGTCACGTAATTTACGAGCCGTAACAATTTGACCACGTTTTAAGTTTTCCGAATCACCAACCTCAACAACTACTTTTTTAGCGTATAACTCATCGTTTTCGGCCATAAAGTTAATTTTATTAATTAACTGTAATTCTAAGAAAGAAGTATCACCCGGATCTTCAATTTGAACCTTACGCATCATTTGGCGAACAATTGTTTCGAAATGTTTGTCGTTTAGTTTTTGTCCTTGTAAACGGTAAACTTCTTGTATTTCATTAACCAAATATTCTTGAACAGATGTTGGGCCTTTAATTGATAATATATCGTGTGGCGCAACTGCTCCATCAGATAATTGCTCTCCAGCTTTTACGAAATCGTTTTCTTGAACTAAAATATGTTTAGATAACGAAACTAAATAGCGGTGTTGCTCTCCTGTTTTAGCTTCAACAACAACCTCACGGTTACCGCGTTTAATTTTACCAAATGTTACAATTCCATCAATTTCTGATACAACTGCAGGATTACTTGGGTTACGAGCTTCAAATAACTCAGTTACTCGAGGTAAACCACCTGTAATATCACCTGTTTTGCCGGTAACACGGGGTACTTTTACCAAAATTTGTCCTGGCTCTATTTTTGCGCCTTCGGCAACAATAATATGTGCGCTTACTGGTAAGTTATATGATTTTAATGGTTCACCTTTTTTATCAGCAATTCTAATTAACGGAGATAAGGTTTTATCTTTAGATTCGATAATAACTTTTTCGCGGAAACCAGTTTGTTCATCAGATTCTTCGCGGAAAGTAACGTTTTCTTTAATTCCTTCGAACTCTACATTACCAGCAAATTCAGATACAATAACTGCGTTGTACGGATCCCAATCACAAATTAAATCGCCTTTTTTAACTTTGGCGTTTGCTTTAATATATAATTGTGAGCCATAAGGAATGTTACCTGTTGTTAAAGTAATGCCTGTATTTGAATCAGTAATACGAACTTCGGTTGTACGGCCAATAACTACATTAGCTTTAGTTCCGTCGGCATTTACACGCTCAACAGTTCTTAGTTCGTCAATTTCAGCAACTCCATCATATTTTGCTTCTAGTTTAGAGGATGCGGCCGTGTTAGATGCCGTACCACCAACGTGGAAAGTACGTAATGTTAACTGTGTACCTGGCTCACCAATAGACTGTGCTGCAATTACACCAACAGCCTCACCTAATTGTACCTGACGGCCATTAGCTAAGTTACGACCATAACATTTAGAACATACACCTAATTTAGATTCACAAGTTAATACCGAACGAATTTCAACCGATTCAATTGGAGAAGACTCGATTACATCAGAAACATCTTCGGTTATCATTGAGCCACCTGTAACAATTAAATCGCCAGTAGTTGGGTGGTATACATCGTTTAACGCAATACGACCTAAAATACGATCACGCAATGTTTCAACTACATCATCATTGTTTTTTAATGGTACGGCAGTTAAACCACGTAATGTGCCACAATCTTCTTCGTTAATAATAACATCTTGTGCTACATCAACTAAACGACGTGTTAAGTAACCCGCATCGGCTGTTTTTAATGCCGTATCTGCTAAACCTTTACGGGCACCGTGGGTAGAAATAAAGTATTCTAAAATAGATAAGCCTTCACGAAAGTTTGATAATACTGGGTTTTCGATAATTGAAGCCGTTGTATCACCTGCTTTTTGAGGCTTGGCCATTAAACCACGCATTCCGCTTAACTGCTTAATTTGTTCTTTAGATCCACGAGCACCCGAATCAAGCATCATATACACAGCATTAAAGCCTTGACGCTCGGTGCTAATTTTATCTAATACTTTTTTAGTTACTTTAGAGTTTGCATGTGTCCAAATGTCAATTACTTGGTTGTAACGTTCGTTGTTGGTAATAAAGCCCATTGAGTAGTTACTAATAACCTCATCAACTTGAGCTTGCGCCTCTTTAATAATTTTAACTTTTTCTTCAGGAGTTTCAATATCACCTAAGTTAAATGATAATCCTCCTTTAAATGCTGTTGAGAATCCAATGGTTTTAATATAATCTAAAAACTTAGCCGTTTTGGCCATACCTGTTTTTTTAACAACCATTCCAATAATATCACGTAACGATTTTTTAGTCAACAATTCGTTGATGTAACCTACCTCGTGTGGTACTACTTGGTTAAAAATAACGCGACCAACCGTGGTTTCAATTATTTTAGTTGTTAATTTATCGCCCTCTAAGGCATTGGTTATTTTAATTTTAATTTCGGCATGTAAGTCTACGCTCTTTTCGTTTAAAGCAATTACAACTTCTTCTGCACTATAAAATGTTTTTCCTTCGCCTCTTACTGCATCGTTAGGTAAATTCTTTTTAGCTTTCGTTAAATAGTATAAACCTAAAACCATATCCTGAGAAGGAACCGCAACTGGTGCGCCATTAGATGGGTTTAAAATATTGTGAGAAGCTAGCATTAAAACTTGTGCCTCTAACACTGCAGCATGTCCTAATGGTACATGCACTGCCATTTGATCACCATCAAAATCGGCATTAAACGCTGTACAAACTAACGGATGTAACTGTATTGCTTTTCCTTCAATTAATTTTGGTTGAAACGCTTGAATACCTAGTCTGTGTAATGTTGGTGCACGGTTTAACATTACCGGATGTCCCTTTAACACGTTTTCTAAAATATCCCAAACTATTGGTTCTTTTTTATCAACAATTTTTTTAGCCGATTTTACTGTTTTAACAATGCCACGTTCAATCATTTTTCGAATGATAAATGGTTTGAATAACTCAGCTGCCATCTCCTTAGGTAAACCACATTCGTGTAATTTTAACTCAGGTCCTACAACAATTACCGAACGAGCAGAATAATCTACACGCTTACCTAGTAAGTTTTGGCGGAAACGGCCTTGTTTACCTTTTAACGAATCCGATAATGATTTTAAAGCTCTATTTGATTCAGTTTTAACTGCGTTGGATTTACGTGAGTTGTCAAATAATGAATCTACTGACTCTTGTAACATACGTTTTTCGTTTCGTAAAATTACATCTGGAGCTTTAATTTCAATTAACCGTTTTAAACGGTTGTTACGAATAATAACACGACGGTATAAATCATTTAAATCTGAAGTTGCAAAACGACCGCCATCTAGTGGCACCAATGGGCGCAATTCTGGTGGAATAACTGGTACCGTTTTAATGATCATCCACTCTGGGCGATTTTCGATATGGTTATTTGCATTACGGAAAGCTTCAATAACTTGCAAACGTTTTAATGCTTCGTTTTTACGTTGTTGAGATGTTTCTGTATTTGCTTTGTGGCGTAATTCGTAAGATAACTCATCTAATTTTAAACGAGATAATAAATCTTGTAACGACTCGGCTCCCATTTTAGCAATAAATTTATTAGGATCTTGATCATCTAATAAATGATTGTCTTTTGGTAACGTTTCAAGTAAATTTAAGTATTCCTCTTCGGTTAAAAAATCTAAATACGCTGTTCCGTTTTGAGCGGCAACACCTGCATTAATTACTACATAACGTTCGTAGTAAATAATCATATCTAATTTTTTAGTAGGTAATCCTAATAAGTAACCAATTTTGTTTGGTAACGAACGAAAATACCAAATATGAGCAACAGGAACAACTAAGTTAATGTGGCCCATACGCTCTCTACGAACTTTTTTCTCTGTTACTTCAACGCCACAACGGTCGCAGATAATGCCTTTGTAACGAATACGTTTGTATTTTCCGCAATGACATTCGTAATCTTTAACTGGTCCAAAAATACGTTCGCAAAACAAACCATCTCTTTCTGGTTTGTAAGTACGGTAGTTAATGGTTTCGGGTTTTAAAACTTCGCCAGCACTACGTTGCAAAATAGTTTCGGGAGAAGCTAAGCTGATAGTGATTTTTGAGAAGTTCGATTTTACTTTGTTATCTTTTCTTAAAGCCATTTTTTTGCTTTTTGGTTTTAGTGATAATAAAAATTCTTTACTTAAACACTGGTGGTTTACATACTATCAACCACCAGTGTTTAAAGTGTTTTTTAATCTAATGTTACATCTAATGCTAATCCACGTAATTCGTGCATTAATACATTAAACGATTCTGGTATACCTGGAGCAGGAATGTTTTCGCCTTTTACAATTGCTTCATAAGCTTTTGCACGACCCATTACATCATCCGATTTAATAGTTAACAATTCCTGTAACACGTTAGCTGCACCGTATGCTTCTAATGCCCAAACTTCCATCTCACCAAAACGCTGACCACCAAACTGTGCTTTACCACCTAAAGGTTGTTGCGTAATTAATGAATATGGCCCTATTGAACGAGCATGCATCTTATCATCAACCATGTGACCTAATTTCAACATATAAATGATACCAACTGTAGCCGGTTGATCAAACTGTTCTCCGGTTCCACCATCAATTAAGTAAGTACGGCCATACTGAGGAACTCCTGCTTGCGTAGTATATTCATCAATTTGTTCCATAGTTGCTCCATCAAAAATAGGAGTTGAGAACTTCAAGTTTAATTTTTGTCCTGCCCAGGCTAATACTGTTTCATAGATCTGTCCGATGTTCATACGAGATGGTACACCTAATGGATTTAAAACGATATCAACCGGAGTTCCATCTGCTAAGAAAGGCATGTCTTCGTCTTTTACAATACGAGCTACAATACCCTTGTTACCATGACGACCAGCCATCTTATCACCAACTTTTAACTTACGTTTTTGAGCGATGTAAACTTTAGCTAATTGAACAATACCGTTTGGTAATTCATCACCAACTGTAATTTGGAATTTCGCACGTTTGTACTGACCTAAGTAGTCATTAAACTTAATCATGAAGTTGTGTAACAAACGCTCAATCTGCTCATTTTTATCTTTATCAGTTGTCCAGTTGCCCGGGTTAACTTCAGAGAAATCAACTTTCTCTAATAATTTTTGAGTAAACTTAGTTCCTTTTGTAATTACTTCTTCACCTAAGATATTATGAACTCCCTGAGATGTACGACCATTAACCAGTTCAAATAATTTTTCAACTAATTGATACTTGATATTAGCATTTTCCTTGTTATGATCTGCCTCTAATTTTTCAACTAAAGGTTTTTCATCAGCTTTTTGCTTTTTATCTTTAATAGCACGAGAGAATAATTTTTTATCAACGATAACACCTTTGATAGAAGGAGATACACGTAAAGACGCATCTTTAACATCACCTGCTTTATCACCAAAGATAGCACGTAATAATTTTTCTTCTGGAGATGGATCAGTTTCACCTTTTGGAGTAATTTTTCCAATTAAGATGTCACCTTCTTTAACCTCAGCACCAACACGAATAACACCTTTTTCATCCAAGTCTTTAGTTGCATCTTCACTTACGTTAGGAATATCCGGAGTTAACTCTTCCATTCCACGTTTTGTGTCACGCACTTCTAAAGAATATTCATCAATATGAATAGATGTAAAAATATCATCACGAATAATGCGTTCAGAAATTACGATCGCATCCTCAAAGTTATAACCTTTCCAAGGCATGAACGCTACTTTTAAGTTACGTCCTAATGCTAATTCACCTTTATCGGTTGCATAACCATCACATAATACTTGTCCTTTTACAACTTTATCACCTTTCTTAACGATAGGTTTTAAGTTCATACAAGTACTTTGATTGGTTTTTTGGAATTTAGTTAATTTATAAGTTCTAACATCACCTTCAAAACTCACTAATTGTTCGTCTTTAGTTCTGTTGTAACGTATAATAATTTCACGAGCATCAACATATTCAACAATACCATCACCTTCAGCATTAATTAATACACGGCTATCTTCAGCTACACGAGCTTCAATACCAGTACCAACAATTGGCGCTTCAGGACGTAATAAAGGAACTGCTTGACGTTGCATGTTCGAACCCATTAAGGCACGGTTGGCATCATCATGCTCTAAGAAAGGAATTAAAGAAGCTGCGATAGAAGCAATTTGATTTGGAGCAACGTCCATTAAATTTACTTTTCCTGGTTCAATTACCGGAAAATCACCTTCGTAACGAGCAGTAACTTTATCATTAACAAAGTTTCCTTTTTCATCTAATTCTGCTGATGTTTGAGCAATATTTTTTTGATCTTCTTCTTCAGCGGTTAAATAAGTGATTCCTTTATTTACTTCAACTTTACCGTTAGTTACACTACGGAAAGGTGTTTCGATAAATCCTAACTTATTAACTTTTGCGAAAACGCACAATGAAGAAATCAAACCAATGTTTGGTCCTTCCGGAGTTTCAATAGTACACAAACGGCCATAATGGGAATAGTGAACGTCACGTACCTCAAAACCTGCACGCTCCCGACTTAAACCACCGGTTCCGAGTGCGGAGATACGACGCTTATGTGTAATCTCACTTAAAGGATTGGTTTGATCTAAGAACTGCGATAACTGTGATGTAC
>JAYSUQ010000084.1:0-15484 GCA_043718985.1 Bacteroidota bacterium
GTATTACTGCTACATCGCCAGTTAAATGCTTTGGAGGCGCTACTGGTAGTTTTACAGCACTTGGTAGTGGTGGTAGTGGCGGTCCATTTACGTATTCAATTACAAGTGCCGCAGGTTCAAATATATTTGGCACATTTGGTGGTTTAGCAATAGGTATTTATACCGTAATTGCTAAAGATAATGTTGGTTGTGCAATACAAACAACTGTTCAAATTACTGAGCCAGCAATGGTATCGGTAACTGCAATTAGTTTACCTGCAAAATGTAATGGCGCCGCAACAGGCACTATAACGGCAACAGGTTTAGGCGGCGTGGGTAGTTATAGTTTTTCTAATAACGGTGGTGCTTTTCAAGCATCTAACGTATTTGCAAATGTTGGTATGGGAACGTATAATATTAATTTATTAGATGGTAATAACTGCCCAGCAACTACAACCGTTAACGTTACACAACCAACATCGTTAGGTATAACAATTGCAACACAAAACGCCAATTGCTCTGCAGCTAATGGTTTAGCAAGCGCTACAGTTACTGGGGGTAACGGCGGTTATTCCTATGCTTGGAGTGGTGGAGCTGGCTCATCAAACGTTACAAACCCAATTGCTACTGGTAATTATACGTTAGTTGTTACCGATGTAAATTTGTGTACAGCAACAGCAGTTGCAAATGTAGGATTAACGCCTGGAGGTACAGCGGTTATTACCGCCACATCGGCAATTAGTTGTTTTGGTGGATGCGATGGTAGTATTACTGCAAACATGCCAGGTGGTGCAAGCCCAATAACGTATATTTGGTCGCCAGGCGGCCAAACAGGACCAATTGCAACTGGGTTATGCGCGGGGACTTATTCAGTTAACGTTACCGATTTTTATGGTTGCAAAGCATCTGCAGGATTTGTATTAATTAACCCCCCCGTATTAACAGCAACAATTAGTGCATTGCCAGTTAAATGTTTTGCCGAAGCAACAGGCACAGTATCTGCTGGTGCTACTGGTGGCACAGGTGCTTATAGCTATTTATGGACATCAAACGGCGGCACAACCGCTGTTGTACCAAATATATTAGCAGGCACGCACACGGTTATTGTAACCGATATGAAAAATTGCTCAACAACACAAACTGTATTGGTAACACAGCCAACAATAATTGCTTTAACAGGCGCTGCAACTACAGCAAACTGTAACCAAGCAGATGGCTCGGCTACAATAACAGCAACAGGAGGTGTACTTCCTTATACTTACAGTGCGCCATTTAATGCAAGTGGTGTTATTGCAGCTTCATTTGCAGGCACTTATACCGTTAATGTAACTGATGCAAACGGCTGTGTTAAAACTTTAGCAGCAACAATACCAAATGCTGCAGGCCCATCGGTTAGTATTACAAATAAAGCCGATGTGTTATGTTTTGGGGGCTCTAGTGGTTCTGCTACAGCTACACCAATACCATCGGGCGGATCGGGAATTTTTATTTATCAATGGAGCCCAAGTGGCCCAACGGGTAACGTAGCCACAAACTTACAAATGGGTGTACATACCGTAACAATAACCGATACGGGTTCGGGCTGTAAAGCATCGGCAAGTGTAACGATTAACCAACCAACAATTTTAACAGCAAGCACGGTACCAACGCAACCAAAATGTAACGGTAGTGTTGATGGTAGTGGTTTTGTTGTTGCAACTGGAGGCACAACGCCTTACACATATACTTGGACGATGGGTGGAAATAACACGACAAGTAACTTAGCTGGTGCAGGTAATTACGCCGTAACAGTAAAAGATTTAAACGGTTGTTTAGTAATTGAACCATTAACGTTATTACAGCCCGCTCTTATGTTATCATCAACCTCACACACAAACGTGAGTTGCTTTGGAATATGCGATGGTTTAGCAATTGCATCGGTAACAAACGCTATTAACCCTGTAAACTATTCGTGGGTTGGTGGTAGTAGTCCAGTTCCATCACAAACATTAACAGGCGCTTGTGCAACTACGTACACTATGTTAGCAACCGATTTTAATGGTTGCAAAGCATCATCAATAGTAACGGTTACGCAACCAGCATTATTAACAGCAATTATTGCATCGAGCGGCAGTATTACGTGTAATGGCGGGGCCGATGGATTTGCAACCGTTACACCTGGTGGTGGAACAATTGGTTATACTTACGATTGGACGAACTCATCATTATTAGGCACAACCGCTACAAGTTTAAGCGCAGGACCTTATACAGTTACAGTAACCGATAGTAAAAATTGCCGAGCTACTGCAACAGGAACTATTTTAGAGCCTGCACCATTAGTATATACTTTAGGTACTGGTAACCCAAAATGTTTTGCCGATTGTAATGGAACAGGTACAGTAACTACTACTGGTGGCTCGGGAGCGGTATCGTTTTTGTGGGAGCCAAGTTTAACGGCGGGTAACTTTGCAAATAATTTATGCGTTGGTCCGCAAACTTTAGAAATGACTTATAACACATCGTGTAAAACAATTAAAACGTTTACGTTATCTCAACCAAACGATATAGTAATTGTTATGACTACAACTAACTCTACATGTGGTTTTTCTAACGGAGATGCGCATGCTGCTGTAACAGGTGGTGTTTTTCCATATGTTTTTGATTGGAGCAACAACATACACGTGCCCGATAACTATACCGTAACAGCAGGCCCATATACATTTACAGTTACAGATGCAAATGGTTGTAAAAAAGAAGCGGCTGCTTTAATTAATGATATTACAGGCCCTGTGGTAGCGGTTACACAACAAACTAACGTAAGTTGTTATGGTGGTAATAACGGCGTAGCATATGCAACAATTAATGGCGGCACACCTAGTTACAGTATAAATTGGGCAGGAAGTGGCACACCAGCAAGCGCTATTACTCAAACGTTTACAGGCCTATCGGCTGGTTTGGGTATTATTACAGTGCGAGATGCATTGGGCTGCGTTGGCTCATCGTCGGTTTTAATTACACAGCCGCCAATTTTAGCAAGCGCTATTACTGGTTTTACAAACGTAAGTTGTTTTAATTTATTTGATGGCAGTGCCTCTATCACTGTTGCAGGTGGCTCTCCAAATTACAGTTACTTATGGTTACCAGCCGTTGCAAATAACTCGGTACCAGCCGTTACTGGTTTAGGCGCAGGAACTTATACTGCCATAGTAACCGATCAAAATGGTTGCCCATCATCTAAAATTATAACAATTACTCAGCCAGCTTTATTGCAAATTGTTAATGTAACAACTAACTCTATTACATGTAACGGCTCGGGTAATGGCTCGGTAGATGTTGATGTTACTGGTGGTTCGGCTCCGTATAATTATACGTGGACGCCAACTAACACTAACAGCGATTTTATATTTGGTTTAGCACAAGGCGGTTACTCGGTTTATGTTGCCGATACGAGGGGTTGTAATACGCAAACAATAATGTCAATTCAAGAACCGCCATTATTAACCGCTAATATTACAACATCGGTTTCTACTTGCGGTTTAGCAAATGGCGCCGCTACTATTACGGCAAATGGCGGCACAATCATATCGCCAACTGCACCTTATACTTATAATTGGAGTACGCCAACTGCACCAACTACATCGGTAGCAATTGGGTTAGCAGGTGGCATTGTATTTAACTGTATTGTAACTGATAAAAACGGGTGTAACTTAACGCAAACAGTAGCTATTATTGCAGCACCACAACCTACTATAACAAGCATAACCTCAGTAATGGCAAAATGTTTTGGTAATGCCGATGGTGCAATAACATTAAACTATACAGGTGGCACACCTAACTATGTTGTTAATTGGCAAAACCCATTAGTTAACCCATTGCCTTTTGGCACAGCTGCATTAACGCAAAGTGTTGCTAATGTTGCTGCTGGTGTTTATTCGGCTACGTTAACCGATACGTATGGGTGCAAAACAAGTACGGTAGTAATTGTTAACCAACCAACAATTTTAGCAGTAGGCGCAACAAAAGATACACTAATATGTTACGGACAGCCAATGCAATTAAATGCGCAAGCATTTGGAGGTACACAAAATTATTTGTTTACGTGGGCAGCTTCAAACGGCATGTCTATTCCAGCAACAGCTGGGCCGCATACAATTAATACATTAACTAACGTTACGTTTACTGTTTCGTTAAACGATGCAAACAATTGTGGTTTTAAAACTAAAGTAGTAAATGTAATGGTTGGGCCTCCAATTATTGCAGTATCTAACGCTACCCTAATTTGCGATAAAGATAACGCCACGTTAACACCTACAATAACAAGCCCAGGTAAAGGCGCACCTTATAGTTATAGTTGGACGCCAAACGCGCCAACAGCTGGCGCAACTAATGTAGTTGTAGGTAATTATTTAGTACAACCAACACACTACACGTTAAGTATTGGCGATGGTTGCTCGTTACCAAGCGCCCCAATTGTATTTACAGTTAATGTTAACCCTTTGCCAACCGCAAGCATTACCGTGCCAAGTCCAACAGCTTGCGCGCCATCTAATGGCATTGTGTTTACGGCAACATCTACACACACCAACAACCCAGGTGCCGATGTTTACAATTGGGTAATAGATAAAAACATAAGTGCAGGTAGTGGCTCACAAATTAACCCAACGTTTACTAGCCCTGGCACTTATACAGCAAGTTTAATTGTTACTAATACAATAACAGGCTGTAGCAATGGAGCAAGCAATGTAGGTTTAGCAACTGTAGCGCCAACACCAATAGCATCGTTTTTTGCAACACCAAAAACAACAAGCATTATTGATCCTAAAATTGAGTTTACAAACACATCGCAAGGGGCAACCGCTTATTTGTGGGAGTTTGGCGACCCTGCGGCTAGTACATCATTTAATACTCAAAACACAAACTCAACAGATTATGTAAACCCTAATCATACATACGGCTACGTTGGAATTTACAATGTGTATTTAAGAGCTTATAATAATTTTGGATGCTACCGCGATACAATGGTACCAATAGAAATTACCCCCGATTTTTCAATATACGTGCCAAATGCATTTACACCTTGTAGCGGAGATGGCGGCTGTAACGGTATTAACGATGTATTTTATCCTAAAGGTGTGGGCATTAATGAAGATAATTACCGATTAGATATTTTTAACCGTTGGGGAGAAAATATTTTTACTAGCACTGCATTTAAAAAAGGTTGGGATGGCACAGTAAAAGGTAGTAGCAAGGTAGCAGAGCAAGGCGTGTATGTTTACAAATTATTAGTATATGATTTGCAAGGTAATAAACACCCATTTGTAGGCCACGTTACCTTATTGCGAGGAGAACAATAATTTAATGCATTAACATAAAAAAACCTCTTACTTAACTGTAAGAGGTTTTTTTTGCGATTTAGTTTTAATAAAAATCAAAGTAAAAATTAATCAACCCAACTTTTGTAATACTTACCATCATCAATAGTCATTGCATCTTGCGTAACCATTAGTGGCCTAAAGGTATCAACCATAACAGCTAACTCTTGTGTTTGTGTATGGCCAATGCTACGCTCCATTGCACCTGGTGCTGGGCCGTGTGGTATGCCTTTTGGATGAACCGTAATATGCCCTTGCTCAATATTATTACGGCTCATAAAATCGCCATCAACATAATATAACACTTCATCACTATCAATATTACTGTGATTATAAGGCGCTGGTATTGCTTGTGGGTGATAATCGTATAAACGAGGCACAAACGAACAAACTACAAAGGCAGGTGTTTCGAAAGTTTGGTGCACTGGCGGTGGTTGATGCACACGCCCTGTAATAGGCTCAAAATTATGAATTGAAAATGCGTACGGAAAATTATAGCCATCCCAACCAACTACATCAAAAGGATGTGATGCATAAACAACCTCGTGTATCATGCCTTCTTTTTTTATTTTAATTAAAAAATCACCTTTTTCATCAAAGGTTTCTAATTCGACTGGCAATTTAAAATCGCGTTCGCAAAAAGGCGAGTGTTCTAAATGTTGGCCACTTGCGTTTTTATATCGTTTTGGGGTGTAAAGTGGGTGAGGTGTTTCTACGTAAAATAAACGGTTATCCCTTGTGTCAAATTCTATTTGATAAATCATTCCTCGAGGAATAATTAAATAATCGCCATACTCAAACTTAATATTTCCCATAAAGGTGCGCAATGTTCCCGAACCTTTGTGTATAAAAATCATCTCATCACAATCGGCATTTTTATAAAAATAGTCGGTTAAACTTTTTTTTGGGGCTGCTAATCCAATGTAACAATCGCTGTTAAATAAAACTGTTTTTCTACTCTCTAAAAAATCATCGACAGGTTTAATTTCAAATCCTTTTAATAATAACGATTTAATATTTTTATCAATGGCAATTTTAGGCGCAACGCTGTAGCTTTTAATAATTTCTTTAACTTGTGTAGGGCGGTGCGTGTGGTACAGTAACGATGAAAAACCGTGAAACCCTTCGGTGCCAAATAATTGTTCGTAA
Source organism: Bacteroidota bacterium (assembly GCA_043718985.1). Lineage (GTDB taxonomy): Bacteria > Bacteroidota > Bacteroidia > B-17B0 > Aurantibacillaceae > UBA4416. The sequence goes on from JAYSUQ010000084.1 coordinate 6,480, forward strand.
TAAAAACTACCCGATGGCGATTTAAAAACGGTGTGTCTTTTTGGAGGAATGTTTCCTACTTTGTGATACAAGGGCATACTTAATTTAATAAAATTGCTTTAACATGCATTGTTTGGTTCATTTTAATATCTTGACTAACAAACGGAACCACTACTTCTGTTGTAACTCTTAGTTTAAAGCTAGATCCTAAAAGATAGTTTTTTAAATTAATATCGTTTAAATCTAAATTTAAACTTGTTAAGCTACTTGCAGGCACCGCTAATTTTGTTGCTAATTGAGTTTCGGCTTGGCCGTTACCAGTAATGTAAATTTTAATTGATTTTAACCAGTTAAAATTGCTAGTTGTAGTAATATTAAAAGTAGTTAATTTTATTTCAGATATTTTATCAGTTGCGGTATTGGCCCCTGCAAATTTCGAATTAATATCGGTTGCTACATCGGGCGTTGTAAAATCGGCGGTAGCTGTTGTTGATTGACCAACAGCAGTAAAACTTGCCGATGGTAACGATAAGTCGCTACTATAGTTAATATCAAACTCGGTTAATTCATCAACTTTTTCTTTAGTTTTTTTACAAGATGTAAGGTTAATAGTTAATGCAATAAATAATGCAATGGATAAAATAGTTTTCATAGTGTTGTTTTATTTAAATATTAGTTAAAGATAAATCATTTTTTATAATATCAGTTAAGTTAGGGCGCAATCTGCTTTTGTATACTGATAAACATTCGTCACCATTTTTCATACGGCCCTTTCTTAAATGGCGTTGCTCTTCTATAGGTAAAGTAGCAATGGTTTGGCATTTTGGAGTACAACAGCCCTGAGTTTTAGCGGCACAATCATTACATTGTATAAATAATAAATGACAATCATCATTTTTGCAGTTTACATGGGTATCGCAAGGGTTACCGCATTGGTGGCAATTAGATAACACATCGTTAGTAATACGTTCGCCAATACGCTCATCAAACACAAAATTTACACCTTTAAATTTACTTTCTAAGCCTTGCTCTTTTACCTCGGCAGCATATTGTATAATGCCACCCTGCAAATGGTTAACATCTTTAAAGCCTTTGTGTTTTAAATAAGCACTCGCTTTTTCGCAACGTATGCCACCCGTGCAATACATAATTACTTTTTTATCTTCTTGCCCTTTTAAATGCTCAACTACTAATGGCAATTCCTCTCTAAAGGTATCGGCATCGGGGCAAAAAGCATTATCAAAACGCCCAACCTCGCTTTCGTAATGGTTACGCATATCAACAACAATGGTGTTTTTATCTTTAATGGCGTTGTTAAATTCTTGCGCATTTAAATAGTTGCCAGTATTTGCGGGGTTAAATGTTATGTCGGTAATTCCATCGGCAACTACTTTTTCGCGAACCTTAACTATTAATTTATAAAATGATTTACCATTACCATCTACCGCAATTTTTAAAGGCACATTAGTAAAACGAGGGTCGGTATATAAACTATTAACAAACTCATCATAATTAACCTTAGGCACATTCATTTGAGCGTTAATACCCTCGTTTGCTAAATAAATTCGACCAAAACAGTTAAGTGCTGTTAACTTCATAAACAAACTATCTCTTAATTCTTTAGGATTATCAATAGTTACATATTTATAAAAAGATAATGTAACGCGTTCAATTGTTTCTTGTGCTAAACGCACCTTTAATTCGTCTTTATTAATTCGATTTCGTAGTTCGCTCATAATTTTTTAAATAGATACAATTGCAATTTATACTATTAGTTAATTAATTGATGTTTTTTATAGGGTTAATGTATTTAACCAGCCTTTCAAAAAATTCAACAATTATTCTTACGTTTGCAAAGGTAGTGAAAATCTCAAAAACCATTACTGATAATAAGTCATGTTTAATAAAGAAGATAAAATACTAATAATTGGCGCAGGCGGACAAATAGGGATAGAATTAACTCAAGAGTTAAGTGCATTGTATGGCCCAGGCAATGTAATTGCAGCCGATTTAAAGCCAATAATAGGATTGGAAGCCAATGTGTTTGAGAAATTAGATGTTTTAGATAAAGATGCGTTATTTGCCATAATAAAAAAACATGGTATTAAGCAAGTTTATTTATTAGCCGCATTATTATCGGCTACAGGCGAACAAAACCCTATGTTTGCTTGGAAATTAAACATGGAGGGTTTATTTAATGTGCTTGATTTAGCTAAAGAAAAACACATAAATAAAGTATATTGGCCAAGTTCTATTGCCGTTTTTGGACCAACAACACCCAGCCAAAACACCCCGCAATACACAATAATGGAACCAAGCACCGTTTATGGCATTAGTAAACAAGCTGGCGAACGTTGGTGCGAGTGGTATTTTAATAAATACAATGTAGATGTTAGGAGTTTGCGTTACCCAGGCTTAATTGGCTGGAAATCGGCGCCAGGGGGTGGCACAACCGATTATGCCGTACATATATTTCATCAGGCAATAAAAACAAAACAATACGAATGTTTTTTAAATAAAGATACCGCATTGCCAATGATGCATATGGAAGATGCAATACGAGCCACCATTGAAATAATGCACGCACCTGCTCAATCAATTAAAATTAGAAGCTCTTATAATCTTGCAGGAATTAGCTTTACGCCCGAGCAAATTGCTACCGAAATTAATAAACACATTCCTGATTTTACCATTTCATATAACCCTGATTTTAGGCAAGCCATTGCTGATAGCTGGCCAAAAAGTATTTTAGAAGATGCAGCTAATAATGACTGGAATTGGTCGGCAAAATACACGCTTACAACTTTAGTTGAAAACATGTTAACTAATTTGGCACAATAAATGCACGCTAAAAATTAACATTTTTTGTTTTATTTTCTTCAGTTGCTATTATTTTTACCCAGTTAGTCCTTTTTTGTAGAAATTTTAGATATTGTCGTTAAAAACTCTTAATTTGTCTAAAACATTTATGAAACTACAAAAAAAATTTATAATTTAGTAAAAGGAAAAGTTAATATGAAAAAAATTTATTTCATCACCATATTTTTAATTTATCAAATAGGCATTGCCCAATCTCAATCTTACGAGTTTGCGGGACCAACTGGCAAAGATACAATTAACCTTATTGACGCTTTAGGTAAAAAGCAAGGCAAATGGATTTTAAAAGGCAAACATAAGCCAGGTTCGTGTTATGCTGTTGATCAAAAAGCAGAAGAGGGAAAATACACTGATAATAAAAAAATTGGAAAATGGTTAGAGTATTACTGTAACGGGAATATGAAAAACCAACTAACTTTTCAAAGTGGTAGGCCCGATGGTTACGCTATTATGTATCACGAAAACGGTAAAATATCAGAAGAAGGAAATTGGAAAAATAACCGTTGGACGGGTGCTTATAAATTGTATTACGAAAACGGACAAGTGCAACACCAGTTTGTATTTAACCCAAGCGGAAAAAGAGAAGGACCACAAGTGTATTTTCACGAAAACGGGCAAGTTGCTATTGAAGGTAATTTTGCAAACGGAAAAGAAGCAGGTGTTATTAAAGAGTTTCACGAAAACGGCGATTTAAAAGCAGAAAAAACATTTAATGATGGCGCTGTTGATGTTGCATCTATCAAAGAATTTGAGCCTAAAAAACCAATAGTTAAAATTAAAGACGCTCCAATTGATAATGCACCTAAGTTAGCTGTTGTAAAGCCCGATGAAAAGCTAAATAATAAGCCAATTAATGGTCCATTAAATGGCCAAAACACAACCTATAACCGAAACAAACAAATTGCTAAAGATGGTGTGTTTAGTAACAACAGATTAATGGATGGCAAAGAGCATATTTATGACGAAAATGGAATTTTAATGCGTATTGCTAAATACAGAGGAGGCATTTATATTGGCGATACACCAATAGAAAATTAATTATAAAAACATATAAAAAAATAATAAGACGGTTTAGTACCGTCTTTTTTTTTATTAAATTTATAGACTAAATTATATTATGGAAAAACTTTTTTTATACAATACCCTATCTCGAAGTAAAGAAGAATTTAAAGCAATTAATGCACCATTTGTTGGGTTTTATGTTTGTGGACCAACCGTTTATAGCGATGTACATTTAGGCAACGTGCGCACGTTTATGAGTTTTGATATGATTTATCGTTACTTAACACATATTGGCTACAAAGTGCGTTATGTGCGCAATGTAACCGATGCAGGCCATTTAGAAGGAGATAGAGATGAAGGTGATGATAAGTTTGCGAAAAAAGCAAAATTGATGCAGTTAGAGCCTATGGAAATAGTGCAAAAATACACGGTTGGCTTTAGAGATATAATGACGTTGTTTAACAACCACCCACCAAGTATTGAGCCAACAGCTACAGGGCACATTATAGAACAACAAGAAATAACTAAAAAAATTATCGAAAACGGTCTAGCATACGAACGCAACGGAACTATTTATTTTGATGTAGATAAATACGCAAAAACAAATAATTACACCGCGTTAACGGGTCGTAAATTAGATGAATTATTAGATGGTACTCGTGAATTAGACGGGCAAGATGAAAAACAAAGCAGGTTAGATTTTGCATTGTGGATAAAAGCAAAGCCTGAACACTTAATGAAATGGAGCAGCCCGTGGGGAGTTGGTTTTCCGGGTTGGCATGTTGAGTGCTCGGCAATGAGTACAAAATATTTAGGCGATACATTTGATATACACGGCGGTGGTATGGATTTGCAAGCAACGCACCACACCAACGAAATAGCACAAAACATAGCCTATTGCGGCAAAAGCCCAGCCAATTATTGGATGCATACAAACATGCTTTTATTTAATGGACAAAAAATGAGTAAGAGTGTTGGTAATAGCATATTGCCCTTAGAGTTAATAAGTGGTGAGCACCCCATGCTAACAAAGGGTTATAGCCCAATGACAATAAGGTTTTTTATGATGCAAAGTCATTACCGTAGCAATTTAGATATAACCGAAAAAGGGCTAGAGGATGCAGATAAAGCATATTCTAAATTAATGGAAAGCTATAAATTATTGCAAACACTTACAGCATCCCCATCATCTACCGACGATATTTTTAAATTGCAACGCAGTTGTTACGATGCAATGAATGATGATTTTAACACGCCAGTTTTAATAGCACATTTATTTGAAGTAAGTAAAATAATTAACACAACTAACGATAAAAAAGCAACGCTAACACAAAGCGATATTGAAAGTTTAAAAAACATCTATCAATATTTTGTTTTTGATGTTATGGGCTTGCGTAACGAAGATGATACTAGTAAAGCTAATACCGCCCTGCAAGGTGTTATGAATTTGGTTTTAGATTTAAGAGCAAAAGCAAAAGCAAGCAAAGATTTTGAAACATCGGATGAAATACGCAACAAATTATTAGCAGCTAACATTCAAATTAAAGATGGAAAAGATGGAGCAACTTGGAGTGTATAAAATTATGAATTTTAAATTAACAGCAAGTTGTTTTTTTGTAGTACTGTTTTTTTCTTGTAATACAGAAAAAACTAAGCAACAAAACGTTAGTGAAAACATTATAGATAAACCACATGTTGTACCGCCTAGTTTTAATGCCGATAGCGCGTATGTTTTTATTAAAACACAAGCCGATATGGGGCCAAGAACACCAGGTAGCAAAGCACACGACGCAGCGGTTGTTTATTACGAAAATCAATTTAAAAAATATGGAGCACAAGTTATCATACAAAAAGGTAACGTAACATCGTACGATAATAAGCCGTGGATTTTAAAAAACATTATAGCTTCTTATAATATAAAGGCTGCAAATCGTATTATGCTTTGCGCTCATTGGGATAGTAGGCCATTTGCGGATAAAGATAAAGACGAAGCTAAACACATTAAGCCTTGCCCTGGCGTTAATGATGGTGCAAGTGGAGTAGGGGTTTTAATGGAAATAGCACGGTTAATACAAATAAAGCAACCTGCAGTCGGTATCGATTTAATTTTGTTTGATTTAGAAGATTATGGCGACAATAAAAATTCAGATTCGTGGTGCTTAGGCTCACAATATTGGGCTAAAAATTTGCACGTACCTTATTACGGTGCAAAATTTAGTGTGTTGCTCGATATGGTAGGCGCAAAAGATGCCGTTTTTCCTAAAGAAGGCCTATCAATGAATTATGCAGGACAATATGTAAATTTAATTTGGAGTACTGCCGATAAATTAGGCTATGGAAATTATTTTAGTAAACAAGAAACACCCGAAATGACCGACGACCATCAGGCAGTAAATAAACTAGCGCAAATACCTTGCGTAGATATTTTACATTACAAATGGGCCGAAAATCAGTTTTTTGAACACCATCACACAACAACAGATGATTTAAATACAATTGATAAAAAAACCTTAAATGCAGTAGGACAAACGTTAATGGAAGTAATTTATAATCAATAATAAATAAACAAACCTGCGCATTTGGCGCCATTAAAATTACACGTAAATTAAATTTAAAAAAATGAAAACATTTCTAGCACTACTACTAACACTAATTAGTTTATCTTTTTTTTCTCAAACTAAAAAACCTATTAAAACACCCGATGTTTTTGAGCCAGCATACATACTTACCCTAAAAGGCGATACCGTGCGAGGAGAATTGAAATTACCGAAAGTTAATAAATTTGAAAACTATGAAAAATTATTTTTTAGAGATAAAACAAAAAAAATAAGACAATACTTGCCGCAAAAAATAGTGGGGTATGGTTACAATAATTATTTTTACACCAGTGCTTTTCATAACAACAAACCTTGTTTTTTTAAAGTACTTAGCAAAGGCGATTTAACCTTATTTCAAATTGCTATGGAAATTGAAGATGCTGGCAATAAAGTTGAGGTACACGATTATAGCGTGCAAAAAAATAACACAGGTAAAGATGCCAAAGCAACCGATTTTTTAGTATTAGAAGCAAAGGGTATAAAAAAACAATTAAAAGAATTATTTAAAACAAACAAAGAATTAGTTAAAAAAATTAGCGAGCAAAAAGAAATTGTTTTTGGCGACGAAATTTTTGAAGCTTATTTTAACGAGTATAATGGAATTACTGTTAGCGAATAATTATTAATTATTGAGTTGAATTATAATTTTTAAGGGCACAAGCTGTTAAAAAACCACCCCTAAATTCATAAAATCAGATTTTTAACAGTTTACGGCATTGATTTTGTAAATTGTTTGTAAATTTAAAGGATTCGAATTTGAAATTATGATTAAAAAAGCCTGTTACTGTTTATTATTTTTAATTATTTTTAAAGTTAATACTACCGCCCAAACAACATTAGTGCCCGGCGATTTGGCATTTATAAGTATGCGATTAGGTGGTGGTACAGATGAGGTTACAGTACTTACTTTTGTTGATATTTGCCCAACTACTGTTATTTATTTTATTGATTTTCCGTACAGAAACACAGGTGGTTTTTGTGCATTTAATCAAGAGTTTGCCGTTAGCCTTACCGTTACAACAAAAATACCGGCAGGCTCAAAAATCACTTATGTAGAGGGTAATCCAGGCACATTTGCACTATCGGCTGGCGCTGGCAACATAGCTTATGCGTTTGCAACAGCAGCCAATCAAAACGTTGGCTTTTCTACCTCGGGCGATAATATATTTGCAATGCAAGGTACATTTGCAGCGCCAACTATTATTACCTCATTAAAAACAGCTGCCTATACAGCATCTGGCGGCGTAACATGCAATAACAGAGCACATACCGAATTGCCAAGCACTTTAGCATTAGGTGTTAGTGCTTTGTTTAAAGATTTAGGATCGGCCGATTGTTTAAAATATACAGGCACATTAACCGGAGCAGTTGCTACAATTAAAGCAGCAGTTTTTAATAATGCCAATTGGGCAACTGCTGCAAACACAGCAGTAGGTGCTTTTACAATTACTGGTTTGCCAACTGTAGTTTGCCCTGCACCATTACCTATAAATTTATTACAGTTTATTGCCGAACCACAAAACAATTCGGTTGTAATTTATTGGGAAACAGCCACCGAAAAAAATAATGATTATTTTACTATTGAAAAAAGTTTAGATGGCTTTACTTACATTGAATTAAAAAAAGTTAATAGCAGTGCACCAAATGGTAATAGCACGCAAAAAATTAATTACACTATGTTAGATGAAACACCATATACTGGCATAAGTTATTACCGATTAAAACAAACCGATTTTGATAATAAAACCGAAACATTTTATCCAGTATCTGTAGAGTTTAATACAGGTAAGGATATAAAAATAACCATAATGCCAAATCCAAATAACGGCGAGTTTGTAGTAGATTACACTGGTATTGAAAACAACCACGATATGAAACTACTAATGCGCGATGTTTTAGGGAAAACAGTTTACCAAACTGAATTTAATAGTAAAGATTATCAAAACTCAATAACTATAAATCCAAATCCTCAGCTTACATCGGGCATTTATTACTGCACATTGGTTGTCGAAGAAATAAATTACATTGTTAAAGTAATTGTTGAGTAATATTTTTTATCACTTATAAACAAAGCCCTTAGGGGCTTTTTTATTTTGTATATATTTAAAATATCTATTATATAAATTGCTAACGTACTCAAACTAATGCTTACAAAAGATACCCCAAAAAAATTATTTTTATTAGATGCCTTTGCATTAATATACCGTGCTTATTTTGCATTTAGTAACAACCCTCGCATTAACTCAAAAGGGATGAACACCTCGGCAGTATTTGGTTTTACTAATACATTACTCGAAATTTTAAATAAAGAAAAACCAACACACATTGCCGTAGTATTTGATACACCACAGCCCACCGTGCGCCATACCGAGTTTGTAGAGTATAAAGCCAACCGCGAAGAAATGCCCGACGATTTACGAAAATGCATACCTTATATTTACGAATTAGTTGCAGCATTAAACATACAAGTAATAGCAACGCCAGGCTTTGAGGCCGATGATGCTATTGGAACACTAGCCCGAAAAGCAGAATCGTTAGGTTTTACAACCT
>JAYSUQ010000085.1:0-15371 GCA_043718985.1 Bacteroidota bacterium
TAATGCACAAACAATTACCGAAGTATTAAATTATCCTAATCCGTTTAGTACATCAACTCGCTTTGTGTTTACCTTAACAGGTAGCGAAGTGCCTGATGTTTTTACTATACAAATTATGACAATTACTGGCAAAGTAGTTCGCGAAATTAATAAAACCGAAATGGGTAATTTACGTATTGGCCGTAACATTACAGAGTATGCTTGGGATGGAAAAGATGATTTTGGCGATAAATTAGCTAATGGTGTTTATTTATACCGTGTAATAACAAGGCATAACGGCCAAGCTATTGATAAAAAAACGAGCGATGCCGATTCGTATTTTAAAAAAGGAATTGGTAAGTTAGTTATAATGAGATAGATGTTTTAGTAAACTGATGGTAGTAATGCAAGTAGTATAAAAAAACCGCTTATAATTTATAAGCGGTTTTTTTTATCAGTAATATTTATATTTTACCAACCTAACACCCAACTAAAAATTAAAGGAGCTACAATTGTTGCATCACTTTCTACAATAAATTTTGGCGTTGCAATATCTAATTTACCCCAAGTAATTTTTTCGTTTGGTACCGCTCCCGAGTAAGAACCATAAGAGGTTGTTGAATCGGATATTTGGCAAAAATAACTCCAAAATGGCACATCGTGCATTTCCATATCTTGATATAACATTGGCACAACACAAATAGGAAAATCGCCTGCAATACCACCGCCAATTTGAAAAAATCCAATGCCTTTACCGCCACTATTTTTAGGATACCAATCGGCAAGCCACGTCATGTATTCAATACCACTTTTCATAGTACTTGCTTTAAGTTCGCCTTTAATAACATACGATGCAAAAATATTACCCATCGTGCTATCTTCCCAACCTGGTACTACAATTGGTAAGTTTTTTTCGGCTGCTGCCAACATCCAACTGTCTTTAGGGTCTATTTCGTAATATTGTTTTAACTCGCCACTTAATAAAATTTTGTACATGTATTCGTGCGGAAAGTATCGTTCGCCAGCTGTTTCGGCATCTTTCCAAATTTTATGAATATGTTTTTGTAAACGTCTAAATGCTTCCTCTTCTGGTATACAAGTATCAGTAACTCTGTTATAATGGTTTTCTAATAAATCCCATTCATCTTGCGGGCTTAAATCGCGGTAATTTGGCACACGTTTATAATGGCTATGTGCAACTAAATTCATTATATCTTCTTCTAAATTAGCGCCTGTGCACGATATTGCATCTATTTTACCTTGGCGTATCATCTCGGCTAACGATTTGCCTAACTCGGCAGTACTCATTGCGCCTCCTAATGTTACCATCATTTTACCGCCTTCGGTTAAGTGGGTTTCGTAACCTTTTGCGGCATCAACCAATGCTGCGGCATTAAAATGTTTATAATGATGTTCGATAAATTTTGAAATCGGTCCTTTGTTTGCTGCTGTTGACATATTTTTTATATTTTTTTTAGAAAGCTAAATTTACAATTTAATTAATAAGGTGTATTAAATAAATAACAATAAATTATTAATTGTGTACTGTTTTAAAAACAATAGTTTTACATTATTTTACAATAAAATAACAATGAGCGCTACCGAACGATTAAAAAACCTTAAGCAACTATTAGTAATAGAGCGCGACGAAGATTTTTATCAGTATAAAGAACAGTTTTTAAAAGCAAGTATTGAGCAACGCAAAAAAAATGGTGTTACGTGGTTTCCCATAAAAATTGTGAACGAGGAACTAGGTTATGCCGATTACATACATTTAGAAATTGAACGAACCACAAACATTGATGCGCCACATCAGTTTGGAACTGGCAAAAACGTAGTATTGTTTAGTAATAAAAACCCCGACGATTTACAAGAGATTACAGGAACGATTAAACAATCGCAAAAAAATAAATTAAAAATAATTTTACATACCGATGAAATGCCCGATTGGGCAAAAGAAGGGCGCTTGGGCGTTAATGTTCAGTTTGATGACAATAGTTACACCGAAATGCAAAAAGCATTAGATGAAGTTATTGCTGCAAAACATAACAGGGTTGCCGAGTTACGAGAAATTATTGAAGGAAATGAAACGCCTACATTTAATAAAGTTGATGAAACAGTAATTGTACCACAACTTAATTTTTCGCAAAACAAAGCAGTTCGCCATATCTTATCGGCTAATGATGTGGCAGTTGTACACGGCCCACCTGGCACTGGTAAAACAACAACTATAGTGCAAGCCATACGTTTGGTATTGCAAACCGAAAAACAAGTTTTGGTATGCGCGCCTACAAACACAGCGGTTGATTTAATTACCGAAAAATTAATTGAGCAAGGTATTAATGTGTTGCGCGTTGGGCATCCTGCACGCATATCCGAAGAGCTTATAAAAACAACTATTGATGGGCAGGTGCAATTACACGATAGTTATAAAGATATAAAACAACTACGCCGCAATGCCGAAGAGTATTTTAGAATGGCTGGTAAATACAAGCGAGCGTTTGGTAAAGAAGATGCTAAACAACGCACATTGTATTACACCGAAGCTAAAAATTGTTTAAGAGAATCGCGAATGTTAGAAGATTACATTGTAAATTCGTTGTTCGAAAATGCACAAGTAATTTGCTGCACCCCTGTAACATCAACCAACAAAGCGTTAACTAAAAAAACATTTTCTACCTTGTTTTTTGATGAAGCATCGCAAGCCTTAGAAGCCATTAGTTGGATACCGCTATTAAAATGCAAGCGTGTTATTTTTAGTGGCGATCATTTTCAACTACCGCCTGTTGTAAAAAGTATTAAAGCTAAAAACGAAGGCCTTAGTAACACCATGTTAGATAGGTTAACTAAATACGAAAACGTATCGAGTTTACTTACTCGACAATACCGCATGCACCAACACATTATGCAATTTAGTAATGGTTATTTTTATAATAATGAGTTAGAGGCCGATGCTACAGTTAAGGAAACTTTATTGAGTTTAAACGAAGATGACGAACTACTAAACATACCAATTACTTTATTAGATACTGCTGGCTGTAGTTTTGATGAATGGCAAAATCCTGAATCGCTAAGCTTGAGCAATAAGGGCGAAGCAGATTTGTTATTTAAACACTTAGAGTTACTATTGCAACAATATGATAAAACAACTACTACACAAAAAATTTCGGTTGGCATTATATCGCCTTATAAAGAACAAATAGAATTATTAAAAGAAAAACTGATAGACTTTAGGTTAGCTGCATCTCAAAACGAAAATAACTGCGAAACAATGGTAAGCGAATTGGCTGTAAAAACAATAGATGGCTTTCAGGGCGAAGAAAGAGATGTAATTTATATTTCACTCGTTAGAAGTAATCAAAATTCGGAAATTGGTTTTTTATCAGATATTCGCCGTATGAATGTAGCATTAACCCGCGCTAAAAAAAAGTTAGTTGTAATTATGGATACTGCAACAATTGGTAACCACCCGTTTTATAAATCGTTTGTTGAGTACTGCGAAAAAAATAATTTTTATAAATCGGCTTGGGAATACAATTACAGTAACTAAACAATTAATAATTAGGTTTTATGTTATTGGCTTTGTAGTAATCTATAATTTGTTGGTAAGGGCCAAATTTATGTTGTTGTTCGGTAAAGTCATCTAAATAAGGGCCTTTGCCATAATCTATTGGTTTGTGTTTAAGGCTTGCATAATCGTTTTTTGTTTTGGGTTGTGGGCGTTTGTGCAGGGTATCGTTGTTTATAAATGCTACAACATCGTAAGCTTCTTCAATAGTTAATTTTGGGTTTAAGTAAGTAGCAATTTTATGTGGCATGTTAGCATACACAAAGGCACCTAACTTAATTACGCGGTGCACACTACTACCTGCTTGGTAGGCATTATTGCCCCATAAGGGCGGGTATTGGTAACACACATTATCGGTTTGCATTTTACCTTCGCCATTTGCACCATGGCAACTTTGGCAATCTTGTTTATAAATAATTTCGCCATTTTGTGAGTTGGCGGCTCGTTTAGGAAATTCAATTTTAACAGGTCCATCGCCTTCAACGCGCCCATCAACAGGTACATTTTGCGATAACCATTTCATGTAACTTATCATTGCTAAAATTTCTTTACTATTTAATGGTAATGGTTTGCCGTTGTGTGGGCGCTCAATGCAATTATTTATTCTATCGGCTAACGATAGCACTCTGTTTTCGCGCGCGCGGTATTGCGGGTAACGAGCATGTGTGCTAAAATAATTAAAGGCATAAGGCTTTGTGCCACCATCTAAATGGCAGTTGGTGCAATTCATTTTATTACCTAAATATTTTCCTGCTTTGCCTTCGGGTCCAATATAATAAGCTGTATTTAAAATTAAATCGCGACCATAACGCACCAATTCGCCAAACTCATCGTTAGGTATTTTACTAGTATCGGGGGCAACCCAAACTTCTTTATAACTATCAATGCTATCTTTTTTTATTTGATTGTTATCTTTAATAATACTTTCTTTGTTTTCATTTTTACACGAATGCAAAACAATACTAACTCCAATAAATAGTATGAACAGATTTATAATTTTATTTTTCATTTTTTCAGTTAAATATTACGCTCAATTTTCGCCCAAAGATGGCGCAAAAATTAATTTTAATCAAATAATGTTTGAGTGGCCTTATAAAATAAATGCAAAACACTATAAATTACATTTAGCTTACGATTCTACGCAACAAAAAAATGATTTTACGTCGTTTTTAGTTACAGTACAATTAGATAAAACACCCGCAACGCGTATAGATAAACTACCACTTGGTAAAAAATATAAATGGTATGTTGAAACTATTTTAAAAACAGGGCAAATAATAAAATCCGATATTCATTATTTTTCGATACTGAGTACAATTTACAGCGATACGAGCAGTTATAAACGAAAAATTAATTACCCATCAAAAAATAAACAAGGTGTAATTTGGTGCGATTTTTCGCATTGTGCGTTTGATAGAGATGGTAACATTGTGTGGTTTATGCCGACCGAAAACAATGAGTACAAAGAAACGAGTAGGGTTCGCGATTTACGATTTTTAAATGATGGCACCATTACTTTTATTAAAAACCCTGGCGCCTTTCACACAAATTTAAATATTGAAACTATTTGGAAAGCGCCATTAACAGGCGAAAATGATGATAAATATAAAACAGGCTACCATCATAGTTTACAAAAATTAGCCAATGGTAATTATATGGTGTTGGCTTATGATTTTGTTGAACTCGAAAAAACAGCAAAAAACGATACCGTTACTAATCGAGTTGAATTAGTAAACGTAATTGAGTTTACCAAAACTGGCCACATTGAGTGGATTTGGGAAATGAGAGAACATTTTCCGTTAGATATTTTAGCAACCCCAACAGAGTTTAACCGAGGTATTATTAATGCGCATTGCAATGCCTTTAGTATTGATAAAAACAATGAGTTTATTTATTTAGGTTTTAGAGATATTAGCAGAATTATTAAAATAAATAAAACCACTAAACAAATAATATCCTCGTATGGTAAAAAATTAAACAATGCCGATTCGCTTGTAAACGAAACCAATTTATTTAGTTATCCGCACGATGCAAAAGTTTTACAAAACAACCACATCATGGTTTTAAACAATAACGATTTTGTAAATAATAAAATTTCGACTTTAGAAATTTTTGAACAGCCTAAAAACAACAAACAAACCATTAAACCCAATTGGAGTTTTAGTTTTAAGTTTGATAGTTTAAACAATGGCAAATCAATGAAACTAGGTAATGTTAAATTGATGAATAACGGTAATTATTTAATTAACCAAGGCAGCAACAACCGAATTGTTGAAATTACTAAAAACAAAAAAGTGTTATGGGATATGATGCTTTACAGATTTGACTCTGAAAAAAATAAATGGACAAATGCTGGGCCGTATCGTATAGATTATTCGAGCTCCTTGTATCCTTATTATTTTTCGGTAAATTATAACCAAAGTTATTCAGTAGTTACAATTTTTAATGAGGGCGATTTTAAAGATGCGTATTGTGTTGAGATAGTTGACGGTAACAATCAGGTTTTGCAAACAATTGAAACTACTAAATTAGTAGTTGTTCAAAAAAGTAAGTGCATTAAATTAGCAGGTAATTTGGCCAATGCTAAATTAATAAGAGTAACATCAATCGCTTCAAAAAAACAAAAACAAATTACAATTAACTAACTGCTTAATTCGTTATTTTTTTTGAAATTCAAAATCGGTTCTCATTCAACTAACTGATAATTAGACTCTTAAATTAAATTAACAATTGCGGTTACTTAGTATTATTTTATTAAATTTGAACATAAATTTTAAACCAATCAAAAAATGAAAAAAATCTACTTAATGGGTTTATCGGCAATGTTTGCATTAGCTGTTAACGCTCAAACAACGGTAAAAATTAAAAAAAGCGAGTCAGGTCGTAAAAACCAAGCTTTAATGGTAAGCAAAAACGGTAACACAGCATCTCCACTACAAATTACTGGTGGTATTACTTGTGCTACTCAGTATGTTGCTGGTACAACTATGGATTTAGTATTTACAGTTTTATTAACTAATACTGATTCTGAATATGGTGATAAAATTACCTTAACATTTCCTACAGGTGTTACTCCAAACACAAATGCATCTAACACGCCATCTATTGGTTCTGGCGCTACAGCTAACATTGAGCAATTAAATGGTGTTGTTGGTCAAACAATTTCTTGGGGCGATAATGATAATAGTTTTGGTGGTATAGTACCAGCTACTTCTTACTCGTTACAAGTTAATGTAACTATTGGTGCTGGTGTTACTGGTAACCAAATGGTTAGTTACGATGTATCTGGAGATACTTACGGCGCAGGCCCTGGCGATTTAGTTGGTGGTATGTGTACTGTGTTTCCTGCTGGAGCTACAGTTGTTGATGTTAAAACTACTTTAAACGGTGTGTTTTTATCTCCAACTTCGGTTGCCGCTTTAAACAACTGTTCAATGGCTACTCATACTGTTGCTGCTCAAATTACAAATTTAGGTACAACTAGCGAAGTTAACGTGCCAATTAATTATTCAATTAATGGTGTTGCTTCTACTTTAGGTGCTTATCCTGGTCCTTTAAATCCTGGCGATACAGTTTTAGTTGCTTTTCCAATGACTTACGATTTTTCTGCTGCTGGTGCATATGTTGTTAAAACATGGAGCGAAGTTGCTGGCGATGCAGTAAAAGGTAACGATACAGTATCTACTACAATTAACAACTCTTTACCAATTGCTTTAACATCTACTACTTATATGAATGGTATTGAAGCTCCAGCTGATTTTTCAAGTTTAACACAAGTTTTTCAAAATTCAGGTTTAAACTTTGGTATTTCTGGTGGTACTTTTCATAGTGGTGCACAAGCATTATTTTACACATTAGCTGGTGGTAACCCTGCAGGTACTTACGATACAAAAGTAATTATGCCTTGTATGGATGTTACATCTGGTGATACTTACCGTATTTCTTACTGGAAAAAAGCTAACACATCAGGTACATTAACTGTAAATGGTATGTCGGGTATTTTTACTGGTACTGCTAATACTTATACTGGTACTGCAACAGTTTTAAAAGCATACTATGCAATTACTCCTAACGCACAAACTGGTGTTTGGGCTAAAGATTCGGTTGATTTTGTTGCATCTGCTACAGAAACTCGTTATTTTGCTATTGGTGGTAAAGTAACTATTGCTGGTGCTGCAACACAAGGTAACGTTCGTTTAGATGATATTAAAATTGAAAAAATTATCACTATTGGCATCAAAACTAACGTTGCTTTAGAAGCTGTTTCTATTTTCCCTAACCCAACAACTGGTGTGTTAAACATTACTACAATTGATGCTACAACATCTGTTGAAATTTTTAATGTAATTGGCGAAAAAGTATATGCTAACAAAAACTTAACTAAAGGAAATAACGCTATCGATTTATCTTCTTTATCTAATGGTTCTTATTTTGTTAAAATGAACTCTAACAATAATGTAACAACTAAAAAAGTTATTTTATCTAAATAATTTTTAGTTAAACTAAAATTAAAAAAAGGTCGCAATTTGCGACCTTTTTTTTGTTATAAACTATTTTACGTTAGCTTATGTAAAATCGGTTTTTTTAGCATCTTTAACTAAAATAATTGTTAATATTTAGATATATTTGTGTGAATCTGAATCAAATTAGACATATTACCCGTATAACAGCTATGCGTTTTGGCTTATTACTAATTTTTGTTATGTTATTAAATTGCTCGAATGCTTATTCGCAAGCAAAAAACGAAGACGATTTAAAAAAACAAGCCAACACCTATTTTGAAAATGATGAATACAACAATGCCTATAAACTTTACTCTCAATTAGTTTCGCTTTATCCTAAAGATGCCGAGTACAACTACCGCTTAGGTGTGTGTATGTTATTTACTGAGCCCGATAAAAAAAAACCATACTCATACCTAAAAATTGCTACAAATAACACAAACGATGCACCAAAAGACGCAAAGTTTTATTTGGCAAAAACTTATCATATTAATTATCGGTTTGATGATGCCATAAAGTTATACGAAGAGTATAAAACAATTGGATCGCAAGGCGCCATTAAAAAACTACAAGTAGATAGAGAGATAGAGGCTTGCCGTAATGGTAAGCGCTTGCTATCAAACTTATCGGAACTTATAATTTTAAATAAAAAACAACTAAACGAAGCCGATTATTTTAGAAGCTACGATGTTAAAGAAATTGGCGGCAAATTATTAGTAAAACCCGAAGAGTTTAAAACTGCTTATGATAAAAAAAAGAAAGACAAATCGGTTATTTATATATCTAAAAATAGCGATAAAATTTATTACTCAAGTTATGGCGAAAATGGCAACACAGGTCGCGATATTTATGTGGTTACAAAATTACCAAATAGTACGTATAGTAAACCAATAGCATTGCCATCGCCTATTAATACAGAGTTTGACGACGACTACCCCTTTTTGCACCCTAATGGTAACACACTTTATTTTAGTAGTAAAGGCCATAACAGTATGGGCGGTTACGATGTATTTAAAACATCGTACGATATACAAACCCAAACGTGGAGCAAACCTAAAAATCTTGATTTCCCTATTAACTCGCCCGATGATGATATTTTGTATTTAACCGACTCGTTAGAAAAAATAGCTTTTTTTAGTACAGGCCGTTACAGCCCATATGGTAAAATAGATGTACTTAAAGTTAATACCGAACGCAGGCCACCTAATATGGCAATTATTAAAGGTACAGTTGTTAAAGAAGATGTGTTGCAAAGTTTAAAATCGAAAATAACAATTAAAAATATTGAAAACGGAGAAATTGTGGGAACATTTCAGGCTCAAGATAATGGAGACTATAACATTGAAGTGCCAAACGGTGGTAAATTTATTTTTACTGTAGAAACGCCAGGTCTTGCAACCCAATCGGATAAAGTACAAATGCCTTTTGTAAACACATTAACACCATTTAAACAAAAAATAAGTTACGATAATAAAATTTTAAAAATTATAAATTATTTTGATGCCGAAGTTAAAGACGATAACTACGCATCAATGATAGATTTAATTGAGAAAAAAGCTAAACTCGAATTAAATGAAATTGATTCGAAAATAAACAACGGCCTGCAAGACGCACTTAAAAATCAAAATGCAGATAATAAAAACGGTAATTTAAATGCGGTTGGTACAACTAACCCAAGTGTAGTATCGCAAGATGTTAATAAGCCAAAAACAAACCCAAGCGTTACTAACGAACAGTTATTAAACATTGCAAAAGATGATGCTAAAGAAGCAAGCGATGAAGCCATAAAATTAAAACAAGATGCGCAAGAAGCATTTGGATTAGCTACACAAAAAACAGCTGAGGCTTCGGAAAAACAAAACCAAGCAAACGCAGTACTAAATAACGCAAACTCAATTACCGATACAAATAAAAAAATTGAAGAATTAGAAAAAGCATCTAATTTAAAAGAAGAGGCTAACATTGCTACAGGTATTGCAAATACTGCAACTAACTTGGCTAAAAAACTAGAGGTTGATGCCAATCAAAAACAAAAAGAAGCCGACTTAACAAACGAATATATTAAACAACTGGATGCAGTAACAAAAAATAAAAATAATAAAGAAGCATTAACTAAGTTAGAACAAATACAAAAAGAGTTAGATGTTTTATCTAAACAAAAAAATCAATCAGATGAATTATATGCATCGCTTAAAGCTGAAGCTGATTTAAAACAAAATGAATTACTAAAATCGGAAAAGAAAAGTACAGAAATAAGCACAGAAATAAACACAATTAAAAACGAAACAAAAAACTTAGAAAATGATTTAGCTAATGAAAACGATGCGGCAGTTAAAGAAAATATACAAGCGCAAATACGAGAGCTAACAAACGATGTTGATTTAAAAAACAAAGAGTTAGAAATAAACAATAAAAAAAACGAATTACTTAAAAACGAAGTTGAAGGTTTAAGTAAAGAAATTGAATTAGCCGCAACTATTTTAAAAGATGGTAATCAAAGTAATGTTAGCAATGTTGTAATTAAAAGTAATGAGCCAATCGATAATGTTCAATTAAACAATTCGCAAAATTTAGCCAATACAAACTTATCATACGATGGTTTAAAAAATAAATATGCAAATGATGTTGCCCTTACAACACAACCAAACAATAAAGCCGAAATAGAAAAACAAACTAATGTAATTACTACATACAATAAAGATATTGCAAATTTAATTGCAATAGATAAAAACACATTAACTAAAACAACTATTGCAATAGATAAGAAAAAATTAAATGATGAAATTATTAATTTACAAAAACTAAAAACTGATAACGATAAAATAATTGCAACTAACAATGCTAAATTAAAACAAACACCTTTAACAAATACTCCGCTTGCTAATAATGGTAATGAAACACCACAAATTAACAATACAACTAATGCCATAACGCCTCAAGTTATTACGGCAAGCGATTTAAAAAACAAATATGCAAATGATGTTACACCCATAACAAAACCTAATAATAAAACAGAAATAGAAAAACAAAATAATGCCGTAACAACTTATAATAAAGAAGTTGTCAATTTAATTACATTAGATAAAAATACATTAGTTAAAACTACTAGCGCAACCGAAAAGAAAAAAATAACCGACGAGATTGCCGAGTTAGAAAAAATAAAACAAGCCAACGATTTAATAATTACCGATAATGAAATAAAACTAAAAACATTAGAAACAACTATAGTTGCAATTAATACGCCAACACTGCCAACAAACAATAATGAGCAACCTATAAGTAATAACAAAAACACAGCCTACATTAACCAGTTAAATGATATAAAAAATAATTTAAAACCAAAAACTGAAGAGGCACAAAATGTTTTTGCGTTTAATAACTATGCTGATGAAAATTCTAAAATATTAAAAAATAATGCACAACAGCAATTTGATATTGCCAAACAAGCCGAAACCAATTTAGAACGTTTAATAACTAAAACAGAAACTAATTTAAAAATAACCACAACTGCAAATGCTGAGGTATTAGCAAATGAAGCTGAAGCAATTAGTAATAAAGGCTTTGAGTTACGCACGCAATCGGCAACAAAAACAGGAGCAGAAAAAGATGCCTTATTGCAACAAGCTATTGAAAACGAAAAACAAGCCATTGTTAAAAAAATGGATGCCGCTTTAGCATATCAAAAACAAAATCAAAATACGTTTAATGATAATCAAACTAATATTGAGGCATTACAAAAATTATCAGTATCAAAAACAAGTAACGAAATATCGCAAGCAAATATGTTAGCCAGCGAAGCAGAAATAAATTTTAAACAAGCACAAAAAATTAGAACCGAAACAAATTTATACCCAACAGATGCCAGCAAAATTGGCGGCTTTAGTAATGCTCAAGAAAAAGAAAATGAAGCGATAATTAAACAACAAAAAGCAATTGAATTATTAATTAAAGTAAACCCTGGTTTTGTAGCAAAAGCCAATGCAACGGTTATTTTACCTAACGATGCAATTGCAAAAGTAAACAGCGAAGTTGCAAGTAGCACTCAAAAACAATTAGACGCTTATTTAGCGTTAAGCAAAGCAAACCAAAACGAATTAAAATATAAAGTAAATTTAATATATAAAAACCAAACCTATAAAGCAACAACAAACCAACAGATAAAAGATTTAAAATTAAAAGCTGATAAATTAATTGTTGAATCGCAGGCATTAATTAATGCAGCAACTATACAAACTACACTTAGCAATAAGGCCGAAACAGGTTTAAACGCTAATAAAAAAGAAGTAGAAGCGTTAACAACTTTAGATGAACTTAATGAATTATTAAAAACGGAGCCTGTTAATTTAACAACAACAACAACAACAACAACAACAACAACAACAACAACAACAACTTCTGTAGCAACAATAGCAACTTTAAATACTACAACTGTTATTGCAACAACAACTAACCCTAATACTAACAGCACAACTGCATTAATTAATAGTGATAATAAAACCAAAGTTGATACACTAACTAAAACCTTAGTTAAAAACAAAGTGTTAACTAATTTAAACACCACTACAAACACTCCTGTTGTAAATAACCCTACTAATAATTTAAACAACAAAACAGAGTTAGTGTATATTAATAGCGAGACTAAAGCCGCTATACAAAAAATAGAACAAGATTTAACTGCTGCAACTAACGAAGAAAAAACATTAAACGATAAATTAGTACAGTTAGGTAATGAGGGAGGTGGCAATGATTCGCCTATAACGCAAGACAAAATTTCGTTTTTAGAAACCGAAGCGGAAAACTATAGTAAAGAAGCGTTTGACTTAAGAAAATTAGCTGAAACTAAAACTGGTACCGAAAAAGAAAATAACATTTCAAAAGCAAAAGAATTAGAAGGGATGGCTTTGACTAAAAAAATTGAAGCCGCTAACTCGCAACAACAATTAAATACCACAACTATTAATACTAATAAAGAAAATTTAGAAGCTTTGGCATTAATGGCTGAAGGGAAAAACATACCCGAACTAAATTTAGTTGAAACACAATTAACAGAAATAAACCAGTTAAGTTTGCAAGCCAAAAGTTTAAGAGAAGAGGCAAATGGATTTGCTAACGATGCAGCAAAAATAGGTGGATATAGTAATGCCACCGAAAAAGAACAACTAGCAATTGATAAGCAAACTATTTTACTTGAAACATACAAAAAATATTTTTCGAACTTTGTACCCAAACAAACAAATGCTGTTAGTTTGTTACCCGAGCAACTAGTTAAGCAAGCCGATATTAAAACACAAATAGAAAACAATACTAAAAAACAAACAGAATTGTTATTAGCTATAAATGAGGTTAATGATAAAGAATATAAATCGCAATTTTTAGCCTTGCCCGATCCCGCATCGCAAGCGCCATTAAAACTTCAAGCGCAGCAAGCATTTAAAAAAAGTAGCACATTAAAAGCACAAGCTAATACTACAACAGATGTTATGTTGAAAAAAAAGTTGTTAATTGAGGCAAATAAAAACAGTATTGATGCACTTTTAAAATTAAATGAATTTTCGAGTGGTGGCAATAAAATAACATCTACTCCTTTACAACAAAACAATAACCAACCTAAAATAGTTACTAACCCTAATATTATAAAAACAGCAACTAACCCAACAGCAAAAACAGCCATAACTGTTAAAGGGTTAGATGTGAAAACTACAGATGCCTATACCGCTGCAAAGCCAATACCAATTGATGAAAAAATGCAAGATGGCCTCGTGTTTAAAGTTCAAATTGGGGCATTTAAAGCACCGTTACCAAATAATACATTTAAAGGCTTAACACCAGTTAGCGCACAAACAGCAAGCAACGGTTATTTGCGCTACATGGCGGGTAATTTTGAAGCAATTGAAGATGCAGCCGCAGTTAAAAATGATTTAAAAAAATTAGGTTATAACGATGCATTTGTTGTTGCATATTATAATGGGCAAAGAGTATCAATGAATGATGCCATTGATAAAGCAAAGGCTAAAGGCCAATTAATTGCCGAGGTATCTAACGATGCAACTGCAGGCTTAACAAGTAGTGCTAATATACCTCGTAATAATATTGTAACACAACTAGCTTTAAATACAATAGATGCGCAACCTGTTGTGGTTACTAAAGAATTAGAACAAATGAATGGCTTATTATTTACGGTGCAAATAGGTGTTTTTTCTAAAGAAGTAAAACGTTCGCAGTTATTAAATTTACGCCCAATTTATACCGAAAAATTACCTAATGGCTTATACAGATACACTGCAGGTATTTATAATAAAACCAACAAATTATTAGAGGATAAACGCAAGGTAGTTGATTTAGGTGTAAAAGATGCATTTGTATCGGCTTACTTTAATGCAAAACGCGTAACGTTTGCCGATGGGCAAAAAATACTAACAGAAAATAATAATTTAAAATTAGAAACCGAAAACCCAATTATTTTTAATGGTATTGTAGCACCTATAATTACACCTGTAAGTTTGCCGGCTAATAACCAACCAACAGTTAACCCAAGTAATACACAACCTACCGTAACACCATTTACAAATGGAGTAACAAATGCACCAACGCCAACTGCAAGTAATGGTGTTAAGGCTAACGATGAGGGTATATCCTATAAAGTTCAAATTGGTGCATACAAAAATCAAGTACCAAACGATGTTGCATCAAAATTTTTAAATATTAAAACTTGGCCAGTAAATAACAACGCAATTAATGGTTTATATATTTATTCGATAGGAAATTTTACGGCATCGAGCTTTGCAAAAAAATTAAGAGATGAGGCTGTAAGTGTTGGTATTACTGATGCATTTATTGTTGTTTATAAAGACGGAAAAAAACTATACGGAGCCGAAGCAACATCGTATTTGAATAACTAATTTTTTGATTTAACTTTATATTATTATGTTTAATAACTATACCGAAACGGATACTTTATTTGAAGAAAAAACTATTACTAAAAACAAAGAAACCAACAATATTGTTTTGTATAACGACGATGTTAACACCTTTGAATGGGTAATTGAATGTTTAATAAAATATTGTAATCACGATAGTGTGCAAGCTGAGCAGTGTGCAACATTGGTGCATTATACAGGTAAGTGCTTAGTAAAAAATGGACCAATTAATAAATTAAAACCAATTTGCGAAACTCTTTTACAAAAAGGATTGAGCGCCGAAATAAATTAATATTTTTAAAATAATAAGTGAAATGAAAAAAAGTATAATTGCAATAGGATTGTTTGGAGCAATGTTTTTAGGTTGCCAAAAAAATGCCATTACGGGTCGTCGTTCGTTAAATT
>JAYSUQ010000086.1:0-15327 GCA_043718985.1 Bacteroidota bacterium
GGCACCTATAGCGATGTGTTGCTTATAAAAACCGATATTAATGGCAACCTTATTTGGCGCAAACGCTTTGGCAATAATTATGATGAAACCTATAAAACAATTGACATTATAAATAATAATACCCAGTATGTGTTAGGGGGCGATTATGGCTATTATCAATTAGGTAACCCTAATTACGATTACAGCCTTATGCACACCGATACGGCTGGCAATGTGTTATGGCAACAACAATACGGCACACCAGCCCACGAAGATGTATTAGGAGGCATTACAACCCTTGACAGCGGCTATGTATTATTTGGTAATTATAATAATAAGGCAAGTTTGTTAAAAACAAATAAACAAGGAACGCTTATATGGGTTAAAAATTATTTAATAAATCATAATTGTACCATCAGAAATGTAAAGCAATTACCTGATAGTAATTTTGTTATGATTGTAAGTGATTATGATACCGTAAGTTTAACTAGTACAGGTTTTTTGATAAAAGCTGATAAAAATGGCGATTTATTATGGAAACGAGTTTACCCTGGTTTGCAAAATAATGGTGGTAATGCTTTTTATGGTTTTAATACCACCGCCGATAAGGGCTTTATAATAACTGGAGAGTACGGCCACATTGGGCAACCCTACCAAAACATGTGGTTAGTTAAAACCGATAGTTTGGGTTGCGATAGTGCCAGTGGCTGTAGTTATTTGCCTACAGGTATTGTAAGTTTAAGTAAACCCAATAATACGTTTAGCATTTACCCTAATCCAGCAACTGATATTTTAACTATTGAGTTTTTAAATTTTAACAACGAAACGTATGTTATTGAAGTGTTAAATATAGTAGGCCAAGTGTTGCTTAGCAAAACAACTACAACAAAAAATGTAACACTAAAAACAACCAACTTAAGTAGCGGGGCTTACATTATAAAAATTACCAATACAATAAGTAAACAACAAATAAGTAAAAAATTAATAATTGAGTAATAAATAGGCAAAACCTACACTTAATTAGTGTAATTATGTAGTGTAATAATAACATTACTACATACAAAAATCAACTTGGGTATTTTTAATAACAGTATATTTGCCGTATGATAGAACCCCTAAAACATTTAGTTACCGATAGATTATCAGTTATGAAAGAATTGATGAAGAAAGTAGATTATTTTGTTACTGAATTTTTATTAACCGTTGAAGAAAGCTGGCAACCTACCGATTTTTTACCCGATACGAGTAGCCAAAATTTTGCAACCGAATTAAAACAACTACAACAAGCTGCAAACGAGCTACCTTACGATTATTGGGTTGTACTTATAGGCGATACAATTACCGAAGAGGCCCTACCATCATACGAAACGTGGATACATAACATTGATGGTATTAATATGATTAAAGACCCATTAGGTTGGACAAAATGGGTTAAAGGCTGGACTGCCGAAGAAAATAGGCACGGCGATTTATTAAACCGTTATTTATATTTGAGTGGTAAAGTAAACATGCGCTCTGTTGAAATGAGTACACAGTATTTAATTACTGATGGCTTTGAAATACAAACAGGTTCCGATCCGTATAAAAATTTTGTTTATACTTCTTTTCAAGAGTTGGCAACTAATTTATCGCATAGGCGAACTGCAACCTTAGCAAAACAAAAAGGTAATTTGTTGTTAAGTAAAATTTGTGGCCAAGTAGCTGCCGATGAAATGAGGCATGCTAAGGCTTATAAAACATTTGTGAAACATATATTTGAGTTAGATGCCTCTGAAATGATGGTAGCATTTGCAACAATGATGAAACAAAAAATAGTAATGCCAGCACACTTTTTAGCTCAGTTTGACGGGGTTAAAAAAAATGTTTTTGGTGAGTTTTCTAACGCAGCACAACGCCTTGGTGTTTATACATCGCAAGATTATGTTACCATTTTTCAATCGTTATTAGATGATTGGAAAATAAGCGCTATGACGGGGCTTGATAGCGCAGGTAATAAAGCACAAGATTATTTAATGAATTTGCCAGGTAGGTTAACTAAAGTAGCCGATAGATTGCAAATACCCGAATTAGAATATAAATTTATGTGGGTTAAATAAAACTTTAGCGTACTTTTTAATTAAAAACGTGTTTAAATTTTAAATGCGTTTTTTTTAGTTTACAGCCTTAAAATACCACTTAACCTATTTTTAAAAGTTATGATGTTAAAACATGTTTTTTAGTTAAATTTGGCTTTTAATTATTAAAAAAATAGCCAACATTATTTAAGCAAATGAAATTTTTATTATCACTTTTATTTTTTATAAT
The DNA here is from genome assembly GCA_043718985.1 of Bacteroidota bacterium. Classification (GTDB taxonomy): domain Bacteria; phylum Bacteroidota; class Bacteroidia; order B-17B0; family Aurantibacillaceae; genus UBA4416. Next base: position 2,284 of record JAYSUQ010000086.1, read on the forward strand.
TTTTCAAAATTATTTTGCCCAAACTGCAATTTGGAATTTGCAACAATGTGTTGATTATGCACAAAAACATAATATTGCTATAAAGCAAGCACAAATACAAACTCAAATTAATAAAAATAACACCCTACAAAGCCAGGCGGCATTATTACCCTCAATAAATATGGGAGCACAGCATACCTATAATTTTGGACAAACGTTAGATAGATACACCAACAAATTTGCAACCTCACAAGTATTATCTCAAAATTTTAATTTGCAAAGCAATGTTACACTTTGGTCTGGGTTTTCGCAACTCAATAATATAAAAGCCAATAAATACCAATATTTAGCAAGTACCGAAACCTTACAACAACAACAATACGATTTGGCATTAAACGTAGCCACTGCTTATATTAATGTTATTTTTAGCGACGAAATTTCTAAAATATCAAACTCCCAATTTGAATTAACAAAACAACAATTAGAACGTACCGAAAAATTAGCCAATGCAGGCACTTTAGCCAAAAATGCAATTTGGGATTTAAAAGCACAATTAGCTAATGATGGTGTTAATGTAACTACATCTACTAACAATTATCAAATTGCTATTTTAACTTTAATACAGTTAATAAATGTTGATACCGTTAAAAATTTTACGGTAGCTTATCCTGAAATTGATATGCTTAGTAATGAATTATCAGTTATATCTGTACAAAACATTTACGAAACAGCATTAAAAAATCAACACTCAATTAAAAGTGCAGGTTATAGTTTATTAGCTGCCGAAAAAAACTTAGCTGTTGCTCGTGGTAAGTTTAGTCCAACAATTGGGGCAACTGGTAATATTGGTACTGGCACGTCGGGTTTAGCAAAAAATATTGATGGGTATAACATTACTGGTTACGATACAACAGGCTTTACAACAAATGGTGCATTAGTAATAACACCAAAGGGCGAACCCATAACCTCAAATAAATCATTTAAAAGTCAGTTTAAAGATAACGTAAATAAAAGTTTTGGTTTTACAATATCGGTCCCAATTTTTAACGGATTGCAAACTGTAACTAGCGTTAAAAATGCAAAATTAAATACCTTAAACGCAAAATATAATCAAGAGTTAATTGAACAAAATTTATATAAAACAGTAGCACAAGCCTATGCAAATGCAAAAGCGGGCTTAGATAAATACAATGCAAATAAATTATCGGTAGAGGCATCGGAACAATCGTTTAACTTTGCTCAACAAAAATTTAATGTTGGTGCAATAAGTACATTTGAATATAACACCTCAAAAAACAGACTACAAAACGCACAAGGTAATTTAGTGCAAGCTAAATACGACTATTTGTTTAAACTTAAGGTATTGGATTATTACCAAGGAAAAGAATTAAAATTTTAATTTTATTTAAATAAAATAGCCATCATTAAAAAAATAATAAGGTAATAGCCAAACAATTTGGCAAATAAAAAAACAAAAATAAATGAAAAAAATATATTGGATATTTGGAATTTGCCTAATTGTTTTAGCAAGTGTTATTGGGTACAAATTTTTTAAGGGTGATGATGCTAAAGAAGTAATTACCGAAAAAGCAATGGCACGTAACATTATCGAAACCGTATCGGCCAATGGTAAAATACAGCCCGAAACAGAATTAAAAATAACGAGCGACGTAAGTGGCGAAATTGTAGAACTATATATTAAAGAAGGAGATCAGGTAAAAAAAGGGCAATTGCTATGCCGCATTAAACCCGATATTTATGAAAGTGCGTTTGAACGTGTAAATGCAACCGTAAATAGTACCAAAGCAAACCTACAAACAACTAAAGCCCAATTAGAACAGGCAAAAGCAAGCTTAGCTAATGCAGATGCCACGTTTGCTCGGAGTAAAAAATTGTTCGATCAAAATGCAATTTCCCAACAAGAGTATGACGCTTCAAAAGCTACATATGAAGGCGCTAAAGCAAATGTTGATGGCATTGAAGAAAGTATTAAAGCAGCCGATTATAATGTTAAAAGTGTGCAAGCATCGTTAAAAGAAGCAAATTCTAATTTAGATAAAACGTTTATTTATGCGCCAGTAGATGGTACAGTATCAAAGTTAAATGTAGAAAAAGGCGAACGTGTTACGGGTGTGCAAGGCTTGCAAGGAACTGAAATTTTAAGGTTAGCAAACCTTAATGAAATGGAGGCAAGTGTTGAGGTTAATGAAAATGATATTATTCGCATTCATAAAAACGATACCGCTATAATTGAAGTTGATGCCTACATTGGAAAAAAATTTAAAGGCATTGTAACTGAGGTTGCAAACTCGGCCAACACAATTGGCGTATCGGTAGATCAGGTTACAAACTTTGTAGTTAAAATACGAATGATGCGCGAATCTTACACCAATTTAATTACAACAATTAATCCCGCTCCGTTTAGACCCGGTATGAGTGCCAGTGTTGAAATACAAACCGAGCGAGCACAAAATATAATTACAATACCAATACCTGCTGTAACTACACGCAATGCCGATACTACAAAAGTAGTATCGAGAAACGAAGATGATGAACCCGAAATGGTTGTAGTAGATGAAAAAGCTGAAAAAATAAAAACAAAAAAAGAAGAAATAAAAGAATGCGTGTTTGTGTTAAGAGATGGTAAAGCAAAACAACTATTTGTAACAACTGGTTTGCAAGACAATGATTTTATTGAAATTAAAACTGGAATTAAAATTGGCGACGAAATAATTTATGGCCCTTATGGTGCCGTATCTAAATCATTAAAAGATGAAAGCAAAGTAAAAGTTGTTGATAAGGATAAATTATTTGCCGAAAAAAAATAATGGCATTTCTGCTTCACATCGAAAGTTCGTCAACAGTATGCTCTGTTGCTTTATCTAATAATGAACTACTTATTGCGCAAAAAGAAATAAATAATGGCTACTCACACGCCGAAAATTTACATTTATTTATTCAAACTATACTTGTCGAAACAAATGTTACACCACAACAATTATCGGCAATTAGTATAAGTTCGGGGCCTGGTAGTTACACCGGTTTACGCATTGGCTACTCAACCGCCAAAGGTTTGTGTTATGCATTAAATATACCATTAGTTGAGGTTAGTACCTTGCAAGCATTAAGTAGCCTTGCAAAACAAAAATGCGCATTAAATATAACTCCTAATTTACTTTGCCCCTTAATTGATGCGCGACGAATGGAAGTTTATACCGCTTTGTTTGATGCCAACTTAAATAGTGTGAAAAGTGCGCAGGCATTAATTTTAACACCCGAAACAATACAACAATTTAATAATAATACAACAATTTGTTTTTTTGGCAATGGCATGCCAAAAGCAAAAGAGTTATTACAAATATTACCAACAGCTTTATTTGTTGATGAGATTTTACCAAGTGCAACTAGTTTAATTACATTAGCTTATCAAAAATATTTATTAAAAGAGTTTGTTGATATAGCTTATGCCGAACCAAATTATTTAAAAGAATTTTATTTTGCAACCTCACAAAAATAAAAAATGGAACCACGCATAGCATTTGTAATTAACCCAAAGGCAGGAGTTAAAAAAAAAATAAATTTAAGCGATTTTATTGCTCAACATTTTAAATCAACCATTGCTTACGATTTAATTGTATGGGAAAACAAATACGATTTTGAAACTATTCGCAATCAAATAAATTCAGGTAAATATAACATTGTAGTTGCATGTGGTGGCGATGGCACTGTTAATGCTGTAGCAGCAAGTGTTGTAAATACACCAATAGCATTAGGTGTTTTGCCCTTAGGTTCGGGTAATGGTTTGGCGCGTAGTAATAACATACCACTAAATTTAATTAAGGCTTTAAATGTAATAGCTAAAGCTACAACTAAAAAAATTGATAGTGGATTAATTAATGGCAATCCGTTTTTTTGCACCGCAGGCATTGGTTTTGATGCACACATAGCCGAAAAATTTGCAACCAGTACAAAGCGGGGTTTTATTACTTATTTTAAAACAACCATAAACGAATACTTTAGTTACAAACCAAATACCTATCAAATTACAGTTGATGGTGTTATTAAAAACACAAAAGCTTTTTTAATAACCGTTGCCAATGCAGGCCAATGGGGAAACGATATTTATATTGCCCCAAATGCAAAAATAGACGATGGTATTTTACACATTAGTATTTTAAAACCATTTTCGAACTTAGCAATACCAGGGGTTGCAACAAAATTGTTATCTAAAAAAATATACCAATCAAATTACTTTGAATCGCTTGAAGGAAAAAATATTGAAATTAAATTTGATGGCGACTTACCTTCTCATTTTGATGGAGAACCATTACTTGTAAGCAATAAAATTGAGATTAGCATTAAGCCATTATCGCTAAACATTGTGTGTTAAAAAATAAGATTTTTTTAACACACAATCATCAACTAATTTTTAATGTAACTTGTTTAAACAGTTATTTAATTTTATAGCGTAAACCCGCGTAAAGCATTCTTCCATAAATAGAACCCCAAACCATACTTGCATCAAAATATTTACTAAATGGTGCATCGCTTGCTACAATTGGGTTTGTTTGTTTATAATTTAAAGCATTTTCAACACCAACATAAATATTAAAATCGGCATTTTTTATTTTAGTTAAATAGGTAATTTGTGCTAATACATTATAAAAATTAGACGAATAATTTGTGCGTTGGTATTCAATAACATTAAACGTTGTTTGTGGTAATCGTTTTTTACCATTGTATTGTAAGGTTGCATCAAACAGCCAATGTTTATTTTTGGTTTCGTAACTTAAATTAATAAATGCACGATGGGTTGATACAAGTGCTTTTTGTAGTAAGCCTGATTTATAATTTACCTTCGTATCAACATAGCGATAAGCTGTTTTTATATTTAAGCGTTTGCGTATTTCCCACCCAAATTCTACTTGCGCCGTGTTTGAAAACGATTTACCTTTTAAATTATAAATTAAAACTTGTTGTGTATTATTATCTACATCAACAACAACCTGCTGTGTAAAATCGGTTCGGTATAAATCTACAGTTATGTATGCATCTTTATAATTCAATTTCATTTTTTGAGTAAAATTAAAGCCATAATTCCAGCCAGTTTCGGGTTTTAACCCGTAAGGCATATTTAAATCAGCAGGTTCAATAGTCCAATTGCGTTGCGTTGCCATTAGCGCTGTGTTTTCGGCAAATACATTGGCTGTTTTTAAGGCCCTACCTCCACTAATTCTAAACACAGTTTTGCTATCGTTAATGGCATAGCGCATATGTAACCGTGGGGTAAAAAACAAACCGTAATAATTATGGTAATCGGCCCGTAGGCCAGCAATTACATTAAATTTTGTTTTATAATTATGTGTAAACTCGCCAAAAATTCCCGCTACTTTTTCATCCCTATTAAATTTAAAAAGCTTGTAGTTTTCTAAAACCTTATCATTCATAAAACTTGCGCCAAGTTTAAAAACATTATCGGTTGTGTTTATAATGCCTTGGTAAATATAATTTGCATAAAATGTTTTTTGCAAGCCATTGTAATTATCATAACCATAATTATTATTTTGTTGATGGTTTAAGTACGATAACTGCAAGCCCATACTAGTTGCAGGTTTTTTAGTAAACACAAACCCTGTTTTACTATACAGTTCCCATTTAATATTATTAATTCCTATTTTATAAAGTGAGTCGGTTTTAATATTATTTTTAAAAAACGAATTACTTTGCCCGCCTAATCGGTTATCTTGTAAATAACCACCACCAAATTGTGCCTCAAAGCCTTTGCCTGTATTGTAGCTGTATTTATTTAAAAAATTATATTGTTTACCAGTTGGTATATCTAAAAAGCCATCGTTATTTAAATCTTCTTTAACGGTATTAAAATTAGCGTGCGATAATAAGCCAACTGCAAACTTTGGGTTAAAGCGGTGTTTTAAATTTAAATTATATTCGTTTCGGGCATTTTGATTTACATAAGCATTAAAATTTAATTTATCAGATGTTTCTGGATTTTGAAGTTCGGTATTTATTTGCCCCGTAAAACTTTCATAACCATTAACAACCGAACCAGCACCCTTTCCCAGCTGTATACTTTGTATCCAAGCACCTGGTATAAAACTTAAGCCATAGCCATTTGCTAAACCACGCATGTAAGGCATGTTTTCTTTTGTTATTTGTGCATAAATGCCCGATAAGCCAAGCATTTGTATTTGTTTAGTACCGGTAACTGCATCGGCAAAATTAACATCAACACTTGGGTTGGTTTCAAAACTTTCTGATAAATTACAACAAGCTGCTTTCATTAAAGAGCGCTCGCCAAGGGTTTCAATTTTAATTGGATTTAGGTACGAAAACTCCGAGTCGGTAGTTTGATAAACAACTTCTACTTCATTTAACTCTACTCCGCCTTTTAATCTGATAGATAAAAATTTAGTAGTGTCTTTAATATTTAATGTATCGCTCTTATAACCAACAGCTGTTATTATTAAACGATTAGTTTGTGTAGTTGTTTTGGTATTGAAATAACCATTTTCATTTGTTGAAACACCAATTGATGTGTTTAGCCAAAAAACTGTAACTCCTGGAACGGCAGTTGTATCTTTTTTGTTTTGAGAAATTTCAACAACCCTACCTTTTACTTGCGAAAAACCTTGCAATGCCAAGGCAAGCCCAAATAGGACTAATAACAATTTTTTCATAGTTATTATTTTGTTTCCTTACATACTCCTTGTTCGTATTTACAACAAGTTGGCAATTTATTATATGCTTTTGAGTTTGCTTTTTGCGTTGCAGTTGCGTGCCCCATTTTAGCAATCGCTAATTCAATTTGCTCAAGCGTTACTTTTTTAGTATCGTAAGTTACAGTAATAAATTTTTTGTCTTTATCCCAATTACTGGTTTTAACACCTTTTATATCGGCGGCGTTTTCTATACGTTCCTTGCATTCTTCGCAATTTCCTTTAACGGAAATAGTAGCTGTTAGGACTGTTGATTGAGCTTGAATCTTTAAAGAAAAGATAATACTGATAAATAATATGATAATTGTTTTCATTTGTAAAATGTTTAAATGTGTTTATTAATTTATTGAGTTAAAACAATTCCGTTTGGTTTTAAGCCAACATTAACAGTAGTTATAACCGAGTGTGTTAATACATTAATAATTGAAACGGTATTTGCGTTTTGATTAGTTACATAGGCTTTACTATTATCTGAGCTAAAAGTTATAGCATGTGCATTTGCGCCAGTAGTTATATTACCTTGCGGTGTCCAAACATTTGAAATTAATGTGTAATAAACTACTTTACCATTAGTAGCGTCAGAAACCCATAACTCTGAATTAGTGCTATTGTAGGCAACATAACCTGGCGTAAAGCCTAAATTAATTGTTGCTGTAACAGTGTTTGTTAATACATCTATTTCTGAAACAGTTTGTGATCCTTCATTATCTGCATACATTTTGCCATTACTTGCAGGCCAAGCGCCAACAGGATTAATACCCGTGCTCAAAGTTTGCAATATTACTTTTGATGTTGGATTAATAATTGAAATTGTTCCATCTTTTGTATTTGCAACATATACTTTTGAACCATCATTTGAAAACGTTACTTCTGAAGGTAGTTTACCAACATTAATAGTGTTTTGCAACGTCCAATCACTAGTTTGATAAACCAAAACCGTTCCTAAAACAGAATCTCCTTGAGGTATCCAAAGTTCGGTTCCAGCTAAATTGTAAGCAGCATTATGAGGCAATTTATTAACACTAATTTCCTTATCAATATTACCAGTAACAACATCAATAATTTGAATTTTTTGCCCAGGAAGCGATGCTCCATGACCTGTATGGCCTCCGCTTAAATCTGCACTAGTAATAGCTACTGCTAATTTAGTTTTAGTAGGATTTAAGTAAATATGATGGGGAAACGTAGCTCCATTTAAAGAAATGGTTTCAGTTAAAATATTATCAGACAACCTTAATACTGAAATATTATTTGAAGTTCCATTTACAATATATGCTGCCGGATAATTAATGTTTAAAGGAGTAGGATCTGTATGAGCTTGATGATGTTCATCTGTTGGTTGTTCTTCCTTTTTTTTGCATGAATTTAATGATAAAATGATTGCAGTAGTAAATGCAATTAAGGTTAATGTTTTGATTTTCATAATATTTTTTTTAAAGTAAAATTGTTTTGATATTATTCAAGAATAAATAACTGAATCTCACTCTTGATAAGATTCAATCAGATATAAAATCAAACTAAAATTACGCTAGCATCAACAATCTCATCCTGCATCAGATTTGGCGGATGAACCTTTTGATCTATAGAGAAAAAAGATAAATAACTTTCCTCAAAAGTAAAATGAAACGTAGATGGTAATAATACAAATAAATTAATTACCGAAGCTTTGCAATCGTGCACTAATGTAAAAAATGTAAAATTAGATTGCATCGAAACATGTTTACTGTCATTTTTACAACAATCATCGGTTTCGGTATCTTCGCCATCACAACAGGATGTTGGTTTTGAAAACAAAGATACTTTTTCTAACTCGCCATCGCAATAATGTGCAATAACGCATACACCAATAGTAGTAAACACATAAACGCTTACTAAACTTAAAAAAACTATTTTAAATAAAATATATTTCAATTTGTTAATTTCTACTTACAAAAATACTATGTTTTCTTATTCAAAAATAACAAATTTGTTAAACAAATACAAGTCATGTTATTAACCGAAGCACAATATAAAATACAACAACTTTCAAAAACATTAGACCAACATAATTATAATTACTATGTATTAGATGCAACAACAATTAGCGATTTTGAGTTTGATAAACTACTTGAAGAATTGATAGTATTAGAAAGGCAGTTTCCTGAATTTTTATCTCAAAATTCGCCTAGTCAAAGAGTTGGAGGGCAGGTTACTAAAAATTTTAAAAGTGTAAAACATCAATATGCTATGCTATCGTTAAGTAATAGTTACAGTGTTGATGATATGTTAGATTTTGATAGACGTGTGCGCGAAGGATTAGGTATTACCAATAGTGGAGGTTTATTTGGTGAAGCAATTGATTATGTGTGCGAATTAAAATTTGATGGTTTATCTATCAGTTTAATTTATGAAGATGGGAAGTTAATACAAGCCATAACTCGTGGCGATGGTGAGCAAGGCGATGATGTAACCATAAATGCAAAAACAATAAAATCTATTCCATTAAATTTAAATAAAAATTTTCCTAATAAATTTGAAATTCGTGGCGAAGTATTTATGCCTCGCCCAGTATTTGATACCATTAATAAAGAACGGGAAGAAATTGGAGATGCCTTAATGGCAAACCCACGTAATGCAGCATCGGGTAGTATGAAAATGCAAGACTCTGCGCAAGTTGCAAAGCGTAAGTTAGATTGTTTTTTGTATTATGTTTTAGGCGAAAACTTACCTTATCAATCTCATTTTGATAACATGCAAGCCGCCAAAAATTGGGGGTTTAAAATATCTGATGATGCAAAATTATGTTGTGGTATTAATCAAGTTATTGATTTTATTAATTATTGGGATAAAAAACGGTTTGATTTGCCCTTTGATATTGATGGAATTGTTATTAAAGTAAATGATTATAAGCAACAAAAAAATTTAGGATTCACCGCTAAATCGCCACGGTGGGCAATTGCTTATAAATTTAAAGCCGAACAGGTTAGCACACAATTACAAAGTATAACATACCAAGTTGGTCGTACTGGCGCTATAACTCCAGTAGCTAATTTGCAACCAGTGGCATTAGGCGGCACAATTGTTAAACGCGCATCGTTACACAATGCAGATATAATTGAAAAATTAGATGTAAGGGTTGGCGATTTTGTTTTTGTAGAAAAAGGAGGCGAAATTATCCCTAAAATTATTGGTGTTGATTTAAGTAAACGTAAATCTGATTCTCAACATACAAAATATATTACACATTGCCCCGAATGTAATTCCCTATTAAAAAGAGATGAAGGTGAGGCTAATCATTTTTGCCCTAACGAAAACGAATGCCCGCCGCAAGTAATAGGAAAAATGGAACATTTTGTATCGCGCAAGGCCATGAACATTGATAGTTTAGGTGGCGAAACGTTAGTGCAATTATATAAAGCAGGCTTAGTTAAAACCATTGCCGATTTGTTTGATTTAACTAAAGAGCAATTGTTGCCCTTAGAACGCATGGCCGAAAAATCGGCTACTAATTTAATTGATGGATTACAAGCTTGCAAAAACGTACCGTTTGAAAGGGTATTGTATGCCATAGGAATTAGACATGTTGGAGAAACAACAGCAAAAAAAATTGCTAAAAAAGTTAAATCGTTAGATGTATTAATAAATGCAACAAATGAAGAATTATTGGCTATAGATGAGGTAGGAGAAATTATTGCAATTAGTTTACACGATTTTTTTATAAACGAAAAAAATAAAATAATTATTGAAAAATTGAAGTTTGCTGGCCTACAATTTAAATTAAATGATGAACATCAACTTACTGGTAGCGATAAATTAAAAGATTTAACCTTTGTAATAAGTGGTGTATTTACCAAACATAGCCGCGATCAATATAAAGAAATGATTGAATTACACGGAGGAAAAAACGTAGGTTCAATTTCAAAAAAAACAAATTTTGTTTTAGCTGGCGACAATATGGGCCCCGAAAAATTAAAAAAAGCTCAGTCGCTTGGTGTAAAATTAATTACTGAAGATGAATTTTTACAAATGATTTAATTTAAAACATGAAACTACTATTTTTATTATTGCTGATGTTTTTTTTTGAAAGTTGCCACGTTGGTCGTTTTGTTATTTATAATTTTGCTGATATTAACGATTACAAAAAATTTCCTAAAAACGAAATTAAAAAAGCAGAAATACCTTTTAATTTTATTGATGCCACAAATTTTAATTTATTAAAATTACCTAAAGGTTTTAATACACATCAATCTAAAAATTTTGAAGAAGCTATTGAAAATAGCGGTACTGTTGCCTTTTTAGCAATACGTAACGATAGTATTTTGTACGAATGGTATGCTCCTAATTATCAAGCATCATCAATCGTACCTTCGTTTTCTATGGCTAAATCTTATGTATCGGCATTAGTTGGTATTGCAATAGATGAAGGTAAAATAAAAAATACCAACGAACCCATTATTAATTATTTAACTTTTTTAGATAAACAAAAGTTTGGAAAAATAACTATACAGCATTTGTTAGACATGCAATCGGGTATTAAAAACAACGAAAGTTACATTAACCCTTTTGGCGATATTGCAAAATATTACTATGGTAAAAATTTAAAAAAATACATGACTCAATTAAAAATTGATAGCGAGCCAGGTAAAAAATTTGAATACATAAGTTTAAACACACAATTACTTGGTTTAATTATTGAAAAAGCCACAGGTAAAACGTTATCCGATTATTTACAACAAAAAATTTGGAGTAAAATAGGAACCGAGTTTGATGCAAGTTGGAGCATTGATAGCAAAAAAAACAAAACCGAAAAAGCATTTTGTTGCCTTAACGCCCGCGCTAAAGATTATGCGAAATTTGGCCGCTTATACTTAAACAAAGGTAATTGGCAAGGCACTCAGCTAATAAGTAAAAAATGGATTAGTGAATCGGTAAACGTTACAACATTAAAAAATAATTTTTTGTACACAAACCAATGGTGGCACACGCGCAATGTTACACAAACTACCGATACACAAAATATGGCAAGGCCTTTTACAGTCATAAATTTTAAAGGTAAAGATGACATTATAAAAACATATGTTGCAAGTCCAACTGGGCATTTTCATGCCGAAGGTATTTTAGGGCAATACATTTATGTTGCGCCTCAAAAAAATATTATTTTTGTTAGGCTTGGTAAAAAAGAAGGTTGGATAAATTGGTGGGATACGTTTAAAAATTTAGTTGATAAAAATTAAGGAGAATTTAACCTAAAGTTTGAAAACAATATTTTTTATCGCTCAACTCATTACGCTTTTTTAACCTTAGTTGGTTTAATGCCCAGTTTTTTCATATTTCGGCGAGTTTGCCTGCGGTGGTCGCGTCGCATTTTACGAGTACCTTCTTTTTCGGCTTTTGCAGCTTTACTACTCGGTTTATCTTTTTTCTTTTTATCTAAATAAGGGTTATAAGCCTCGCGCTTTTTATGGCGGCGTAACGATTTACCCCACATTTTTTTACGCTCTTTACTTTCGCTAAATTGAGCACTTGTTGGCAAAGCCCCAATAAATAATAATAATAAAACTAAAACAAACTTATTCATAATTACAAATAACGTAGTTTTACAAACCCAACACAACCAACCAAACCACTATTTACTAACAAGTAGTTTTTAAAGGCTATTATTTTTTGCGATTAATGGCAAAAAAACTAAATTTGTTAAGTAACAAAATTATAACAATGGCAATTAAAGACTGGTCAAAACAACAAATACTTGAGGTATATAACACACCATTAATGCAATTAATGTATAACGCTGCCGAGGTGCATAAACAACACCACACCATTGGCGAAGTTCAAGTTAGTTCGTTATTATCTATTAAAACTGGTGGTTGCCCCGAAGATTGCTCGTATTGCCCACAAGCAGCTCGTTACCACACCGAGGTTAAAGTTCATAAACTAATGAGTGTGCCAGAAGTTAATGCCGCAGCCGATAATGCAAAAGCTGGTGGTGCTAGCCGCATGTGTTTAGGTGCAGCTTGGAGAGAAGTGCGCGATAATAAAGATTTTGATAAAGTGTTGGACATGGTAAAGACCATTAACAGTAAAGGTCTTGAAGTTTGTGCAACTTTAGGAATGGTTACTGAAGAGCAAGCAAAACGTTTAGCGGAAGCAGGATTATATGCTTACAATCATAATTTAGATACATCGGAAGAAAATTATAACAACATCATTTCTACTCGTAATTATGACGACCGTTTAAATACTATAAAAAATGTTCGTAAGGCAGGATTAACAGTTTGTTCAGGCGGAATTATTGGAATGGGAGAAACAATTGCTGATAGAGTTGGAATGTTATATACTTTAAATTTAT
>JAYSUQ010000087.1:0-5091 GCA_043718985.1 Bacteroidota bacterium
ATTGGCCCTTTATTAGCGTTGGTTTATTTAGCGTATTATCCCAATGATTATAAAACACTTTTCTTTATTGCATTCTTTCCTGGCATTTCGGCAATTGCAATTACATTTTTTATAAAAGAAAAAAAGAATGAGCAAGCAAAACCCAAAACAAAAACAAGATTGTTGGATTTTGTAAAGTATTGGAAAGAAAGCCCTGCAACCTATCGTAAATTGGTAGGAGCTTTATTGGTTTTTACATTGTTCAATAGTTCCGATATTTTTTTGTTACTAAAAATTAAAGAAGCGGGATTTAATGATGCTACCGTTATTGGCATATATATATTTTACAATCTAATCTATGCAATATTCGCTTATCCTTTAGGAGCGTTAGCAGATAAAATTGGAATGAAAAAAATATTTATTTTGGGGTTAGTTTTATTTGCAATTGTTTATGTTGGTATGGCTTATGCAGAAAGCAAAATTATTTTCATCGCATTATTCTTTTTATATGGCGTTTATGCGGCAGCAACAGAAGGTATAGCGAAGGCTTGGATTACAAACATTTGCAAAAAAGAAAATACTGCAACTGCTATTGGTACTTATACTGCATTTCAAAGTATAGCAACTTTAATTGCAAGTTCTTTAGCGGGGTTTATTTGGTTCTCATTCGGAGCTTCGGCTACATTTCTAATGAGTGGTATTGTAGCAATTTTAGTGTCAATTTATATTACAGTCCAAAAATCGTAAAACTCTTAAACAAACAGGGTCAGACTCTCGACCCTGTTTGTTAATCATAAAAAGCTTATTTTTACAGAAATAACATCAATTAAACCGTTCTTAAACACTTAATAAATAGGCTTTTAAATTCGACAAAATTTGCAATTCTTGAATTAAAGAGTTTGAAAATTGGTCGGTGAAGTCCCCTTTTTTATTTCCCTTGAAAGCCACGTTATACTTACAAAGTAGCGTTATCACATTTAACATTTTTGGAGTTCGATACGTTGTTTTTTCAAAAATCAACTTTTCGGGATAGATTGAACTCAATATTCTTTGTTTTGCTACATCCCGTTTTTCCATACAAAAAAAAGGTTTTTAGAGGTAGTCAAAATTAATAATTATTTACATAATTAGCTTGTATGATCGGCCACTATTACCCACTGCTTGTTTATTTTTTTCCAAAGTAAAGTAAAATGTCCGCCAACGGGTTTATCTTTATTTAACTCCCATTTACCAATTACATAAATACTTGTTTTTGATAATTGACTTATTTCAATAATTGTAAAAAATAATTCGCCCATTGCCTCCTTAGTTGGGTATCCTTTCTTATAATTTTCTAATGTTTTTTGCCAACCATAAGTAATTCCTTTACTTCCAATAAACTTAAGGCTATCGTTTTTCCAATAATAATTCATAAAATCAGTAACGTTACCATTATTCCAGGCCTGCTGTTGTATTTTAATATTGGCCAAAACCTTTTCTACATCGTTATTTTTTTGAGCTATAATAGTAAACTTTAAACTAAAAATTGTTAATAGTAGTGATAACCTTATCATAATATGTTTTTTATAAAAGTAATAAAATATGTACATTCGCAAATCGTTCTTTAACACACTTATTAAGAAAAGCTGAGGGATACGCCCTATGATGCTTTACCAACCCTTTTAATAGTATATAGTTTTTAATGTTTAGTTGTTTACTTAACACTAATAATTTAAAACTTAAAACTAATTTTGAGAAGGTGGGAACTCGTTGCATTTAATGCAAAAAATAAGTAGAATTGATTATATAATTAAACAAAACATATAAATCTTTTCTGCAATTGCGGAAGAGATTTTTTTATTATACAAGATGCATAAAATAGAACAAGAATTACAAAAAAGAGTATTAGTTATTGATGGCGCAATGGGCTCATTAATACAAGAATATAAATTAACCGAGGAAGATTTTAGAGGTGAGCCGTTTAAAAATTTTCATAAAGATGTGAAAGGCAATAACGACTTATTGTGCATTACACGGCCCGATATAATTGAAGAAATACATTGCCAATATTTAGAAGCTGGTGCAGATATTATTGAAACTAATAGTTTTAGTGGTACAACAATTGCAATGGCCGATTATGATATGCAGCACATTGTTTACGATTTAAATGTAGCTGCAGCAAAAGTTGCACGCAAAGCAGCCGATAAATACACCGCATTAAACCCATTAAAACCTCGCTTTGTTGCTGGTGCTATTGGCCCAACAAATCGAACTTTATCTATATCGCCCGATGTAAACAACCCTGGCTACCGCGCTGTTACTTGGGATGAAATGGTTACTGCATACACCCAACAAGTAATTGGATTGTTAGATGGTGGTTCCGATTTATTATTAATTGAAACAATTTTTGATACATTAAACGCTAAAGCCGCATTAATGGCTATACAAAATGTGTGTGTTGAGCGTAACATTAAAATGCCCGTAATGGTATCGGGTACAATTACCGATGCAAGCGGACGAACACTTTCGGGGCAAACAACCGAGGCTTTTTTAAATTCTGTTTCGCATGTAAATTTATTAAGTGTTGGCTTAAATTGCGCATTGGGCGCTAAAGATATGCGACCTTATTTAGAGGAGTTATCCAATAAATCTAATTTTTATGTAAGCGCTTACCCTAATGCAGGTTTGCCAAATCAGTTTGGAGAATACGACCAAGATGCGCACGAAATGGGCCACCAAATTGAAGATTTTTTAAACGCGGGGTTTTTAAATATTGTTGGCGGTTGTTGTGGTACAACACCTGCTCACATTAAACGTATTGCCGAATTAGCAAGTATTGCAAAACCACGTAAAAAAAATATACCAAACGAGTTAATGCATCTTTCGGGCTTAGAACCCGTAACATTAAGGCCCGAAAGTAATTTTATGAATGTGGGTGAGCGCACAAACGTTACAGGCTCGCGCAAGTTTGCTAAATTAATTATAGAAGAACGTTACGAACAGGCATTAATAGTAGCTCGCGAACAAGTAGAGGGTGGCGCGCAAGTTATTGACATAAATATGGACGAGGGCATGTTAGATGCAGAGTATGCCATGACTACTTTTTTAAACTTAATTGCATCTGAACCCGATATTAGTAAAGTTCCAATAATGATTGACTCTAGCAAATGGAGCGTTATTGAGGCTGGCTTAAAATGTGTGCAAGGTAAAGGCATTGTAAATTCTATATCATTAAAAGAAGGCGAAGCAAAGTTTATTGAGCAGGCTACAACAGTTAAAAAATATGGTGCGGCCGTAATTGTTATGGCTTTTGATGAAGTAGGACAGGCCGATTCGTACCAACGTAGAATAGATATTTGTAAACGTGCATACTATATATTAGTTGATGTAGTTAAGTTTGCGCCACAAGATATTATTTTTGATCCAAATATTTTTCCTGTAGCAACAGGTATGGATGAGCATCGCTTAAACGCTTTAGATTTTTTTAACGCAACAAAATGGATTAAAGAAAACTTACCACACGCTAAAATTAGTGGTGGTGTAAGTAATGTTAGTTTTTCGTTTAGAGGTAATGACCATGTTCGCGAAGCCATACACTCAGTGTTTTTGTACCACGCCATAAAAAACGGAATGGATATGGGTATCGTTAACCCATCGCAATTAGTAATTTATGATGATATAGAAAAAGAATTGTTAGAGTTAGTTGAAGATGTTTTATTAAACAGAAGAGATGACGCAACCGAACGTTTAATTGAAAAAGCAGAAGGATTAAAAAATATTGGTAAACAAAAAGAAGAAAAAAATGAAGAGTGGAGAACATCACCCATTAAAGAACGCATTACATACTCGTTAGTAAAAGGCATTGCCGATTATATTGAACAAGATGTTGAAGAATGCAGGGCCGAATACGAAAAAACATTACACATAATAGAAGGCCCATTAATGGATGGAATGAATGTGGTGGGAGATTTGTTTGGGCAAGGTAAAATGTTTTTACCACAAGTTGTAAAAAGTGCGCGCGTAATGAAAAAAGCTGTAGCCTACTTACAACCTTATTTATTAGCCGAAAAATCGGGTAGTATAAGCACCTCAAATGGTAAAATATTATTAGCCACCGTTAAAGGCGATGTGCACGATATTGGTAAAAACATTGTAGGCGTTGTTATGGCTTGTAATAATTACGAAATAATTGATATTGGCGTAATGGTACCAAAAGAAAAAATTTTAGAAGCAGCTAAATTACACAACGTTGATATTATTGGCCTAAGTGGTTTAATAACACCTTCGTTAGATGAAATGGTGGATGTTGCAAAAGAAATGGAACGACAAGGCTTTACAATTCCTTTATTAATTGGTGGCGCAACTACAAGTAAAGTACACACTGCTGTTAAAGTTGCTCCGTATTATTCGCACCCTGTTGTGCACGTTAACGATGCAAGTAAATCAATACCCGTTGTTAGTAGCTTAATTAGTAATGAATTAAAAACTGATTTTGCCGCTGCTATTAATTTAGACTATGAGCGTGTACGCGAACAAAATAAAAACGCACAAGCGCAAAACAAATACGTAACATTAGCCGAAGCACGTGCTAATAAAGTACCCATAAATTGGGAAACTACCGCTATTATAAAACCAACTAAACTAGGTAATACGGTTTTTGATAACTATAATTTAAATGAGTTAATTGATTATATTGATTGGACTCCGTTTTTTCATAGCTGGGAAATGAAGGGTTCATATCCAAAAATATTAAATGATAAAGACCGTGGGGTTGAAGCAACAAAACTATTTGCTGATGCACAAGTAATGCTTCAAAAAATAATTTCAGAAAAATGGTTAACAGCAAAAGCTGTTATTGGCATTTATGCAGCCAATACAATAAATGATGATGATATTGCTGTTTATACTGAAGACGGTAATCAACCTTACACATTTCATACCATACGTCAAAATACAAAAAAACCTTTAGGGCAAGCAAATGTTGCATTAGCCGATTTTATTAAACCAATAACAACCAATAATAATCAGTTAGATTATATTGGAGCCTTTGCTTGCAGTACTGGTTTTGGTATAGATGAACATGTAGAATTTTTTGAAAAAAACAATGACGATTATAGTGCCATTATGTTAAAA
>JAYSUQ010000088.1:0-5075 GCA_043718985.1 Bacteroidota bacterium
CTTGTGCATAAAGCCCTGTTTTATCGTTTGTTTTTTTCCACTCTTGTGCAAAGGTTACAGTTGTAATAATAACAAAGGCTAGGGTTAGTTTGGTTGTTGAGGTCATATTAAATTATGATTTTGTGTTTGGCTAAAGTATAATAAGTTTTTTAAATAGTGAAATATATATCACTATTAATTATACAAGAGTTTGAATTTTAATTTGTGCTAAAATCCAAACATACATTTACAATAATTGTTGGTAAAAACATTAGCCGTATTCGCAAAGAGCAAAAGTTAACTCAAGTTCAGTTAGCGTTTGAGGCAGGAGTTACTCGTGAGTTTATAAATAAAATTGAATCGGGTAAAAATAATGTATCGCTTAAAAATTTAATTTTAATTGCCGAAGTGTTAAGCATACATCCTAAAAAATTATTCGAATAAAAAGAAAAATTGGTTTCGATAGTTAATTTTGAACGAATAGATTCGCCTATTATTTAGTTATAGGTAACTGGCTGACGAGAACCGAAAAACTTAACTTTAACATCGTTCTTTAACTTTTGACAATTATAAATTACAGTTCGTGGCGACAAACACATAACAAAACTATTTCGCAGCGTGTTGACCTCACTAAACTTGTTTGACCCAAACGCAGAGGCGGCAAGACACCATTATACGTTTTGAATTTGGTTCGACACTTGTTACTGTTAATTCATTTAATACTAACAACAGCGTTGCTCCTGACAGACCTTCTGTTATATTTACTAATCTATAAAATCTCTCATAACTTCACGGCAATCGATATTTATCGGCATTTTTTTGTTAAATTATTTATCTTATTTTTAAATACTTAATTATTTTGCTGTGAAAACTTATCAAATCACTTTATTTATTACTTGCTTAATAGCAAACGTGGGATTTTCTCAACCCAACAAAATTGATTCCTTAACACAAATTATTAAACAAGCCAAACACGATACTACCCGTTGTTTTGCATTAATCACAATAGGTGAGCAGTATTATTACCGAAACCCGGATTCTGCCTTAATAGTTTTAGAAAAAGCAGAATCTTTAGCAAAATTTAATATTGGAAAAGAAAAAACAGAACAAATAGTTTACCGTTTTAAACTTTGGCTGGCATACGCTTTAAACCTTAAAGGATATGTATATAATGCTAAAGGTGAATCCAAAAGTGCTTTAAATGTATTTAAAGAATCTTTAAAAATTAGTGAGCAAATTAATGATAAAAGCGGGGTGGCTACATGCTATGTAAATATTGGTGAAATAGCTTTTAATAAAGGAGATATTCTTGCAAGCCTCGAAAACCATCACAAAGGACTAAAACTTTTTTTAGAATTAAAAGAGCTAGGGGGTATGGCCGCTGCTTATGGTAATCTTGGCGAGGTATATAAAGAACAAGGTGATTTTATTAATGCCTTAGAGTACACCCAAAAAGCTTTACTGGCTTACGAACAAACAAAAGACCCGCTTGGTATTCCTGGTACTCTGAGTAATATAGGTATTATGTATAAAGAAAACGGTGACCCAAATTGTAAAGGCGATAAAGCAGAACGTAAAAAATTGAGTTTGGCTAAAGCGTTGGAGTATTTATTGCGGGCATTAAAAAAATATGAAGAAATAAAAGACACTCAAGGTATAGGCAGAACCCTTAATAATATTGGTACAATTTATAAGGAGCAAGGAGACATAACAAAAGGTTTGGATTATTTACAAAAAGCTGTAAAATTATTGGAAGGAACCGATAACAAAACTGTGATTGCAGCTGCTTTAGCTAATGTAGCTGATATGCTAAATGATAAAGGAGAAGTTGATGCCGCACTTAATTACGCTAAGCAAAGTTTTAAAATTACGAAAGAGTTGGCTTACCCTTCGTTAATAAAAACTGCGGCAACTATTTTAAATAAAATATACAAAAAACAAAACAAATTTAAAGAAGCATTAGAAATGTATGAAATATCAGTCCAAATGAACGATAGCATTAATAATTCTGTAACACGCAAAGCCAGTGTAAAAAAACAGTTACAAATACAATACGAAAAACAGGCGCAAACAGACAGTTTGGCTAATGAAGCTAAAGTAATTAAGGCTCAACTAATTAACGAGCAAAAACTTAACCAACAACGCATTTTTACATACGTTGGATTAATTGGATTTATTTTGATGTTGGCTATTGCCTATATTTCTTTCAGAGCCTACAAAAACAAACAAAAAGCAAATATTATAATTGCAGAACAAAAATTATTAGCAGAGAATCAAAAACAAATAGTGGAGCTAACTAATAAAGATTTAGAGCGGCAACATTTATTAAATCAAAAAATATTTTCGGTTATATCGCACGATTTTAGAGGACCAATGCTATCTTTAGATATTTTACTAAACACATTTCGTAAAAAAAGTAAAGACCCTTTATTGAATAATTTTGTTTCGGAAGTAAATACAGAAGTAGCCAACGCCAACGAAATTTTAAATAATTTATTAAATTGGGCACGAACCGAAATAAATATTAAATCATTTGAAAAAACTGACGCTTTAGTAAATGATGTGTTAGAAGATATAACGAATGAACTTAAAAATAAATTAAATGCTAAACACGTAAAAGTAATTAGCGAAATCCCAAAAGATACAATCATTCAATTACCACCGGATATTTTAAAAATTGTTTTACGAAACCTCATTTCAAACGCTGTAAAGTACAGTTACATTAATAGTGAGATAAAAATTATTTATAAAGGAATAAATTCATTTTCGGTAAAAGATTTCGGAATTGGCATTGATGATGAAAAACTAAAACAATTGTTTATAAAGGAAGTAGATACCTCTTTAGGAACTAATAACGAAGAAGGCTTTGGAATTGGCTTGTATATTGTATCAGAGCTTTTATATAAATATGGTTATTCAATTTCTGTAGAAAGCGAAAAAGAAAAGGGTTCTGTTTTTATTATTACACCAATAAAATAAAACTAAGGAAAACCCCTAATTACACTGTCAAAAAAATACGTTATTTTAACCGTCCATGAGCATTATTAAAATAGGAATATTCGACGATCACCCCATTGTATCTAATGGAGTAATTAGTTTTTTCTCAAACCATTTGTTTGAAGTTTCAGTTATGTTTTGTGCTTCAACGCGCGAAGACTTAATTAAGAACTTAGAAAAAAGCAAACCTGATTTGCTTATTTTAGATATTGTAGCCCCTGATGTAACAGGACTAGATTTATTTACTGAATTAATTAAACAACATAAATCCATCAAAATAATTGCTTACTCAACACTAAAGAGTCATGTGCTTGTAGAAAATTTACTATCTATTGGTGTAAAAGGTTTTGTAAACAAAAATCAACAGCCCGAAGATTTACTTCAAGCCATAAAGGATGTTTATTACGATTTAATTTATGTACCCGAAAAATATAAATTCTTAACTTCACGTTTTAGAGAGCCTGTTAAAAACACCTTGTCAAATCGCGAAACAGAAATATTACTTTTAATTTCAAAAGAAGCAACAACAGAGGAAATTGCACTAAAATTGAACCTTTCAACAAAAACAATCGAAAATCAAAAACTAAGCTTATTTAAAAAATTAGAGGTTAAAAATGCCGCAGGCTTAATTTTAGCGGCAACTCGGTTAGGTTATATTTCTTAAACATCTATATTATGTATTTCTTAAAATACATAAAACATCTTTATTCCACCTACTAACGTTGGTCTGTACAATACAAAGAGTGGAATGAAAACCAAGATTATTTTTTTTCCTGCTTCTAATGTTAATCTTTTCATTTTTACGGAAAACCCCTATTGCCAGATCTTCTTCTTAAGGGTAGTTTTGTTTTCTAAATAACTTATTCATCATTTAACAAACAAAACATGAAAAAAATCTTACTTATTTTTAGCGGCTTAATTGCAGCAACGATTACAAACGCGCAATCGCCATCAGTTTGTATGTTATGCCTCATTGTAAAGACGACAGTGCAAACATAAACCGACAGACAAAAAAAAGTATTATTGCAAAACAACAATTAAAAAAAACTAAATTCAAGTAAATAACAACAAAAAAAATGAAACAAAAAAAAGTAAAACTCAGTGTTTTGTTGTTAGGCCTTGGGCTAACAGCACAAGCACAACAAGCAACCACCGCCACAGGCGGTGATGCTTCAGGCAGTGGAGGCACCGTTGCCTATTCGGTAGGACAAATTGTCTATACCACCAATACAGGAACCACAGGTTCGGTAGCACAAGGCGTGCAACAAGCTTACGAAATATCAGTAGTAACGGGTATTAAAAACGAAACAAAAGCCAGTATGTCGTTGGTTGTATTTCCAAACCCAACCACTAGTTTTTTAAACCTAAAAATTGCTGATTTAAAAACAGAACAATTAACTTATCAATTAACAGATGCCATAGGTAAATTAATTATTGAAAATAAGATTGCTGAAAGCAGCACACAAATAAATATGAATGCGCAAGCTGAGGCTATTTATTTTTTAAACATCATACAAAATAACCTAATAGTAAAAACATTTAAAATCATTAAAAACTAAAAACTATGAAAAAAATCTATTCACTAGTAGCCGGTTTATTATTAACGGCAAGCGTTTGGGCGCAAGCCCCACAAAAAATGAGTTATCAAGCTGTAATTCGCAACAGTAGTAATGCATTAATAACATCAACACCCGTTGGCATGCGAATTAGTATTTTACAAGGCTCATCAACTGGTACAGCTGTATATGTAGAAACGCAAACACCTAGCACCAACGCCAATGGTTTAGTAAGTTTAGAAATTGGAACAGGCACAGTTCTAACAGGTACATTTTCGGGTATTAATTGGGCAACTAGTCCATATTTTATTAAAACCGAAACTGATCCAACGGGCGGAACAATCTACACCATTGCTGGCACAAACGAATTAATGAGCGTGCCGTATGCTTTGTTTAGTGCAAACGGAACTCCTGGCCCACAAGGTCCAATTGGTTTAGCAGGCCCAATTGGCGCAACAGGAGCAGCAGGCCCACAAGGTTCAATTGGTTTAACAGGCGCAACTGGTTCTGTTGGAGCTACAGGTGCAACTGGTCCACAAGGTT
>JAYSUQ010000089.1:0-5069 GCA_043718985.1 Bacteroidota bacterium
AAAAAATTAGGGGGGAGGTCTCCAGTAAAAAATAATTATAAATCCAATGAGAATAAGACTTTTGAGCCTTTTTAATTATTTACTCGGTTTATAGTGTTACTTTTATTTAAAAAAATTATTTTCCTCCTTGCATTGTTTTTAATTCATCCATACTCATTAATTTATATCCATCTGTTGATAATATAAACTTTGAATCAGCAACTGGGTCAACCGAAACTTCTTTTGCTACCATTTTAAATTTCATTCCGCCTTGTCCGCCAGCGTATTCAAAAGGCACGCCGTTTAACCCCTTCATTATTGCTTGCCCACGGCCCTTGCCATCTTTGTTGGGATTTTCAAATTTATCACTTACCCACATTTCAACTTTTTCTTCTTTTTTATCTTTACCAACAACTGTTACATTTACTTTTTTACATTCGTAACCAGCAATCATTTTGGTTTCGGTAGTATATTCAATTTTTGGATCGGCTGGTTTATCTTTTGTTTTAGCATCAGCCTTATCCATTTCTTCTTTGGTTTGTTTAATGGCAATTTTATTTCCCATTTGCTCCATCAACATTACCATCCCTTTATCATCAACCATTGTTTGGTTTGTAAACATCATCGATGTCATTTCGTTTAATGATTTACCATTTTTAAACGATACTTTTAATTCCATATCGCCAATCATTGCGGCTTGTTCGGGCGGTAAGCCTTCCATTTTCATGTCATATAAAATATATCCTTCTTTAATTTGAGCTGTTAGCGAGGTTACAGCTAAGGTTGCAATTGTAATTGCTGATAAAATTGTTTGTTTCATTTTATTTTTTTTGTTAGGTTGTTTATCAATTTCAATAGATGTGCCAAATTAATAATTAGATGAATTCTATTTGTGAAAATATGCTAAAAGGTTATTTTCGTTTATGGCTAAATATCAGATGTTAACTAAGTTTAGTTTTGAATATCAGAAAACAGTTTTGCCATTTCGGCCGATGTTACTTTTTTGTAACCTGCCGGTATTTCAAATGTTTCGTCTGTTATTTCTTCGGGCTTAACAGCTGTTGCTATAAAACGCATTTCTAAGCCTAATTTTTTTAATCTATAATCCATCAACATTCCTTTTATCTCTTTGTAGGGCGATAAAAAATTGACACTATCAGTTGCTATATCAGTTGTGTAATAAACATCAAAGCTAATAGTTGGTTTGTAAACTAATGTTGCAATAACTTTTTTACAGTTGTAGCCTGCAATTTTCTTAGTTTCTAAAGTATTTGTAAATTTAAGTTTAAAATCTTCGTTATCTTTTACTAAATCTTTTTCCGTTTGGGTACAAGCATCTTTAATATCCATAAACTTAACCAATTGTATTAAGGTTTTGTTAGTTGGGTTGCTTATAAAATTTGTGTTAAATATTCCCATTGTACTCATCCCAAATTCAAATTTATTATTTTTGAATTTTACGGTTGCGCTGCTTGGTGCTAGGCCAGCCATTGGGTGTTTTTCGTCAACCACCTTTGCATCAAACTCAATAACACCTTGCACTAATTGGTTTTCGTGTTTATTTGTTTGCTTACAAGTTATTGTAAACATCAGTAACAAAGCTGAGTAAAATAAAAGTATGGGTGTTTTAATTTTCAAATGACTAATTAAAGTTTACGCAAGTTAATCATTCCCATTTAACCTACAAATTTAATATCCTAATATTTTAAGCATCGATTTATAGCTTTGTTCCTTAGCAAATAAACGAGTAGTTAGTTTACCATCATCATCTTTATCAATTAATACATGTTTAGGCGCTGGTACTAAGCAATGCTGTGTGCCACCATAACCGCTCAACGCTTCTTGATAGGCTCCTGTATGAAAAAAACCTACATATAATGGTTGCTTATCTTTTTTATCAGTTTTTGGTAAAAATACTTGGTTTGTATGCGCTTCGCTGTTGTAATAATCCATACTATCGCAGGTTATACCACCTAAGTTAACAGGCACGTATGGTTTATCCCAATTATTTACTGCTAACAAAATAAAACGTTGGTTTATACCCCAAGTATCTGGAAGTGTTGTTATAAAAGAGCTATCAATCATATACCATTGTTCGCGATCGTTTTGTTGTTTTTGATCGATAACTGAGTATAAAGCGGCACCACTTTCGCCAACTGTAAACGAGCCAAACTCTGTAAAAATGTTTGGTTCATCTATTTCATTTTGAGTACAAAACGTTTTTATTTGTAACACAATTTCTTCAACCATGTATTCAAAATTATATTCAAAGCCAAGCGATGTACGTATTGGCATACCACCACCAATGTTAAGTGAATCTAAAGTTGGGCAAATTTGCTTTAATTCTTTATAAATATTAAGGCATTTGTTTAACTCGGTCCAGTAATAAATTGTGTCCTTTATTCCATTATTTATAAAAAAATGCAATAATTTAAGTTCAAATTTTGGGTTAGTTTGTATTTTTTCTTTGTATAAATTAATAATTTCGCTGTACCTAACTCCTAATCGCGATGAGTAAAAGGC
Source organism: Bacteroidota bacterium (assembly GCA_043718985.1). Lineage (GTDB taxonomy): Bacteria > Bacteroidota > Bacteroidia > B-17B0 > Aurantibacillaceae > UBA4416. The sequence continues at coordinate 2,503 of JAYSUQ010000089.1, forward strand.
AAACGATGGCTCCTCTTCGGTACTAATTCGAATACCAAGTTGACATTTAGGTGCTTTTACATTTTTTTTATAATAATCAAACTCATCTAAATGATCTAAAACAGGTATTACATTAAAGCCATCGTTAAGTAATTCAGATATATACTGTTTGTAAATGTCTTTTTTGTACCCATTACAAATAATATAAGTTTCCTTTGATAAGGCTCCCTTTTTAAATTGCTCTTTAATAATTTGTATATCGTAAGCCGACGAGGTTTCTAAATGCACATCGTTTTTTAATACCTCATCTAAAACAAAACTAAAGTGTGAACTTTTTGTACAATAACAATACACATATTTGCCTTTATAATCGGCTTTAGCCATAGCAACGTTAAACATACGCTTGGCTTTTTGTATTTGCGATGATATTTTGGGCAAATAGGTTATTTTTAATGGTGTGCCATATTGTTTAATAACATCCATTAATGGTATATCGTTAAAATAAAGTTCGTCATCAATAACCTCAAACGATTCTTGTGGAAAGTCGAAAGTTTGTTCAATTAAATCAATGTATTTGTTTTCCATTTGGCAAATGTAAGTTACTTACTTAATACTACAAAGTGATAATGTAAGTTAATTACATTTTAATTAAAAATATAATGTTGCATTATTTTACCAAAACTAGTAATTTTAAAAAATGATACAACGTAAACAAACCCTTTTTTTATTAGGTGTTATTTTATTAGCAGCTTTGTTATATATAATACCTGTTTTTTATTTTACAGATACCAAAGGAGTAGTTTCTGTAATTAGTTTAAACCCTTTGCCACATTTTTTAATTATTAATAATTTTACGTATTGTTACCCCGTATTTTTAAATATGTTAATAATCTTATTGTCTATTTTTATTGTTTTTAAATTTAAAAACAGGAACTTACAATTTAAATTAGCCAATATCTTAGCGCTTCTTAATGTGTTTTTAATTGGCTTGCTTTTTTTATTAGATTTTGTAAGGCCGCCAGTAACTGGTTCAATTACTTATAAATATGGATTAATAATTCCAATATTAAATGCTATTTTGGCATACCTAGCCGCGCATTTTATCAAAAAAGACGAGCAGTTAGTTCGTAACGCCGATAGAATACGTTAACTATCTATCATTTTTTTAAATATTGCTATTTTACTTTTTTATTTTGTTGATAATTAGGGTATTTTTTCAACAATCTTCAATTTTTCGACTAAAAACTATTCGTTTTACGTGGTTTTTGTAATAAAATGATACTTTTGTGGCACTAACCAAAACACACAAAAATGAAATTAACTGAAATTCAAGATTTAATTAAATTTGTTTCTAAAAGCGGCGTAAATGAAGTTGAATTAGAAACTAAAGAAATTAAAATTGTTATAAAAACTGGTAAACAAACCGTTGCGCCAGTATATCAATCGGCACCAGTTTACCAACAAATGCCAGGCCAACAAATGATGCAAGCGCCTGTTATGCAAGCACCACAAGCCGAAGCCATAACACCAGCAGCTGTTGCGGTTGCCGAAGATGCAAAATACATTACAGTAAAATCGCCTATGATTGGTACTTTTTATCGTTCATCGGGTCCCGAAAAAGGCCCATTTGTTAACGTTGGCGATGATATTGAAATTGGCAAACCAGTTTGTATTATTGAAGCTATGAAATTATTTAATGAAATTGAAAGCGAAGTAAAAGGTAAAATTGTTAAAGTATTAGTTAACGATGCTACCCCTGTAGAGTACGATCAACCATTGTTTTTAGTAGATCCTTCGTAGATTAGACAATGAGTCAATTCGACAATGGTTGAAATTGCCTAATTATCATATTAACTAATTAACTAATGATTACGATGTTTAAAAAAATATTAATTGCCAATCGTGGCGAGATTGCTTTACGTGTGATTAGAACTTGTAAAGAAATGGGAATTAAAACGGTTGCCGTTTATTCTACCGCCGATAAAGAATCGTTGCATGTTAAATTTGCTGATGAAGCAGTTTGCATTGGGCCACCACCAAGTAAAGATAGTTACTTGAATATGGCCAGCATAATTGCAGCTGCCGAAATAACAAACGCCGATGCGATACATCCTGGTTACGGTTTTTTGAGTGAAAACGCTAAATTTTCTGAAATTTGCCGTCAAAATAAAATAAAATTTATTGGCGCATCTCCCGAAATGATTAATCAAATGGGAGATAAAAGTAATGCAAAAGCAACTATGATTGCTGCAGGCGTTCCTTGTGTACCAGGCTCACCAGGCTTATTAGATAGTGTTGAACAGGGTAAAGAATTAGCTAAAGGAATTGTATACCCAGTTATTATTAAAGCTACTGCTGGTGGCGGAGGTAAGGGAATGCGTATCATTTGGAAAGAAGAAGATTTTCAAAATGCTTGGGATAGTGCTACACACGAAGCAACTGCTGCTTTTGGAAACGGCGCCATGTATATGGAAAAGTATATTGAAGAGCCTCGTCATATTGAAATTCAGATTGTTGGCGATGCGCACGGAAAAGCTTGCCACTTAAGTGAACGAGATTGTTCGGTACAACGTCGCCATCAAAAATTA
>JAYSUQ010000090.1:0-15157 GCA_043718985.1 Bacteroidota bacterium
CATACCCTGTATTATTCATTTGCCCAAACTATTAAAAGCAGATACAATTACTGCGCCCTGCTACCAACCCGATGTTACAGCAACAGTTATGGGTATAATTGGCGCAACCTATAACAACAACACCTTTGGCATAAACATTTTAAAACAGCAACATAAATACGTAGTGTTTAGTGCCGATGATAAAATTGGATGCATAAACAACGACGGCTTTTTTTACTATAAAATAGACGGTGATAACCAAACTTATTTGCGCAAATACAAAAACCTAAACCCTATAAATTATGCCACGCAATACACGCAAAAAGCAGATAGTATGCAAAAAGCAATGATGAGTATTTACGAAACAGCACAGTATTTTACTCACAAAAACTATTATTCGAGTCAATAATTAGGTCAAATTTTAATCATTTTTTTTAACTCAAAACTGTATATTTACACAACCAAAAAAATACACTATTATGGCTTATAACTTATTAAAAGGAAAACGTGGAATTATTACTGGCGCTTTAGATGAAAACTCTATTGCTTGGAAAGTAGCACAAAAATGCCACGAAGAAGGCGCAACATTTACACTTACAAATGCACCAATTGCAATGCGCCTTGGCGAAATAAATAAATTAGCCGAAGAAACTGGAGCAAAAATAATACCAGCCGATGCAACCAACATGGAAGATATTACAAAACTTTATACCGACTCGATGGACCATTTAGGAGGTAAAATTGATTTTGTTTTACACTCAATTGGTATGAGCGTTAACATTCGCAAAAATGTGCCTTACACCGAGTTAAATTACGATTACTACAATAAAGGCATTGATGTATCTGCCTTATCATTTCATAAAATGCTTGCAGCTGCCCATAAATTAGATGCCCTAAACGAGCACGCATCGGTTGTAGCCCTATCGTATATTGGCGCACAACGCACCTACCCGTTTTATACAGATATGGCCGATATTAAAGCCATGTTAGAAAGCATAGCGCGCACATTTGGATACCATTACGGTAAGCAAAAAAAAGTACGTGTTAATACCATATCACAATCGCCAACTAAAACATCGGCAGGTAACGGCATTAAAGGTTTTAGCGATTTTTATACCTTTGCCGATTTGCAATCACCGCTAGGTAATGCCAGTGCCGATGATTGCGCCGCATTTACGGTTAGCATGTTTAGCGATTTAACCCGTATGGTTACTATGCAAAACTTATATCACGATGGTGGCTATAGCTCAACAGGCATTAGCCAAGAGTTGCTCGAAAAAATAGTTTAAGCTTTAAAATTTAATTACTAAAAAAGGTTTGTTATATTTATAATAAACCTTTTTTAATATAACACTAGTGGCTACTTACAGTTTAGATAATAACGCAAACGAACAGTTTGATTTTGATATATTTTCGATAACGACTACCCAAAGTGTTTACCGAGTTATTTTTGAATTAAACCAAGCATTAACTATTGATTTGCAACTAAACGATTTATTAGATTTTACACACAAAGATGGCGACGATTTTTATTTTTCGGTTTACTCTTTTTTTCATCACGAGTTAAACCTCGAGTTTAATTTGCTACCAAACCACACCTCTTTTCAACCAACTAAAAAAACATCTATACTCCCTACCGATTTGTTTGGCGGTAATATTGAAAAAACAACAAAACTATTACCCGAACTCGAAAAAACCGATTACTTTTTATTATTAAAAGGTGATAACCGTTATTTGCACAACCACACCATTTACCAAGCCATCCACTTAAACCCGAATTTTACTTTGGTGCGCCAAATTTTTATTGACGATTTAAAAGATAAAAAATCGAAATACAATTTATTGTTTTAAAAAAATTAATTGAAATGAATCAAATCGAAATACATTAATCGAGTTTTATCTTCGGCATCAGATTCCATCAAAAATAGAAAATTGTTTTTGTTGTAATATTTTACTTGCTTAGATTCATTAATAGCATCTAGTATTATTAATCTACAAGCGGGGTTTAAATTTTCGATAGAAAATTCTTTTATATAATCCATTAATAAATAAGCAAAACCTGTACCATGTAAATCTTCAGATACTCCAATTCGCCCAACCTTAACAGCAGGATATTGGTTTATTCTTTTATTATTTGGTAATCTTCTATTAAAACGGTTCTTCTCATTATTAGCAATATTTCGTACACTAAGTGAGTCATTTAAAATGCTAAAATATCCAACAATAATTTTATCTTTAGAATGAATTAAATAAGTACTTGCTAATTTTTGAATTTGATAATTGATGGCGTCATCTTTCAAAAAATCATCAATATCTTTTCTTCCACATGTAAAGTTTGTTAAATCAAATTTATCACTTAAAACTGATACAAATAAATTTTTGTCGAATGTAAATTGAATGTCAGTTTTAATCACAGTAAAATATTACAGTGTTTTACTTTTTAAAAACTTACTTACAGCAGTTGTTATTCTTTTTCTGTCGGTTACAGAAACCACATTTTTTTTAACACTACTTAATTTAGAAGATTTAGCCAACTGTTTATTAAAAAAAGCAGCATCGTTACCTTTTAGCACGGGAGTTATTTTAATTGGTGTTGCCATTGCTTAATCTAATTTTAATTCGCCTATAAATATACAATTTTATTTACCAATTTTTACAAAACTATTACCTGAACTCGAAAAAATTGATTACTTTTTATTATTAAAAGGTGATAACCGTTATTTGCACAACCACACCATTTACCAAGCCATCCACTTAAACCCAAATTTTACTTTGGTGCGCCAAATTTTTATTGACGATTTAAAAGATAAAAAATCGAAATACAATTTGTTGTTTTAAAAACCAATGAATTGTATTTTGAATTTTTAATGGAATTATTTTTTTAATTTGAATTTTTCATTATTTTTTTAGAGTAGGTGTTATCTTTTGTAGTTAATAAAATTAAATACAAACCGTTTGGTTCTTTTTCAATATTAAAATTAGTGCGATTGTTTCCTTTAGCACAATTAACATCTTCTGCTTTAATTAACCTACCTGTTTCGTCATAAATTTTCATCAACACAACTTCATTATTATATGAATAATAAATTAATTCAAAAACTCCAAAGGTTGGATTTGGAATTACACTAAAAATATCTTTTTTATCTAAAACAGTTACCGAAACGACTTGCGATTTTTTAAATTGCTTATCAAAATCGGTTTGCGTTAAACGATAATAATAAATGCCCGATTTAACGTCGTTATCAATTATTTTGTAATTTAAAATAGCATTGCTATTTCCATTTAATCCTTTAGAATCTACTTCGGCTATTGGCTTAAAGTACTGCCCATCTAACGATTTTTCAATTGTAAAATAATCATTATTTAACTCCATTGCAGTTGACCAATTAATATCAACTCCTTTTCCGTTATAATTTGCAGTAAAATCTAACAACTCAATTGGCAATGGGCAGGCTATAGAGCCACCATTACTTAAACCCCAATTCAAACTGAATCCAGACCCTCCCGCAGTCCATTTATTTACCATTAAATAGTATACATCGCCAGCTGTTATACGCATTGTATCAACACTACCGTCACCTGTCACATCTTCGTTAAAATCAGTAACTGTTGCAACCATACCTGTTGTAGCTGTTGAAACAGCATAAGAACACCTTACGGGATTACCTAATGCTAAACACGAACTTGCTTGATATAATGCGAAATCATAATCATCAGTACCATTGCTTGATGTTAAAATCATACCCATTGTACCCGATGTTGTTACAATAATTTTATACCAACTTGTAAAGTTTTCGCTAATATTACAACCATCGCACCCATCAGATGTTAAACCAGGGCCTGTACTTGCGCCAGTTAATGCAGTATTTGCGCATACAACTGTTGCATTACTACAATCAGAACCAGCTGTTGCGCTTGGCCCTCCGTTTGTAGGTGATGCTGTGGAACAAGGCACACATGATAAGACAGAGGTCCAACCAGCTGTTTGTGTGGTGGCATCAGAAATAAACCAGAAAGTTAAACAACCACTTGCATCTGTAGAGGTGTAAGGACCAGGAATAGCGATTCCATTTCTAGCTTGAATTAAAGTACTAGTTTGAGTTGGGCCGTTTAAAATCATTAAAAAATCTACAGCAGAACCCATTGAGGTAGCTGTACTAACATTAAATGCTGAAAAAGTTACTCTCATACAATTACCAGCTGTACTTGGGCAAAATGTGCGATATCCTACAGAATTTGCTGCATAATTCCCAGCCAATCCCCCACTATCAAAAAAATTACCTGAACAAGTGTTTACCATACACTCCCCTACAAATGCATTTTGTAAGCCATTTGGCGGCTGAAGAAAACCTGTAGCACCAGTACATGTAGCAGTACAAACACCGCCACAATCAATACCCGATTCGTTTTGATTTTGAATACCATCTGTGCAGGTTTCTAAAACTGCAGCAATACAAAAATTACCTGTTGCACCTGCAAAACCATCTATTAATACAAAATAAGTACCAGGTGTTGTTATGGCTGTTGTAGCTATTGGGTTGGTGCCCGAGCCACTATTATCATCACAAGCTAACTCACTAAACGTACCCGTACACGAGTTGTTTGATGAGGCAAAAATAGCAATTTGCGCATCAAAATTTGTTGAAGCAAAATCGGCAGTAGCAGATAAAACAGTAGGTGCAGTGGCAACAGTTACCTTAAACCACATTCCGTTTTCGGTAGTAAAACAACTACCTGTGCCATCGCCCGTATTTGTTGCGCCATAATTACCCGCACAAACAGATGAGCCATTTGGAGTTAATGCAATTGCACCGCATTTAGTGTCGTTTGGTGGTGGTGGTATAGTATTTAAACACAAAGTAAATGTACCGGTTGCATTACTTGGGCGCGACATTAAAACATAGTAAGTATTGCCCGGCACTAAACCACCCAAACTACCTGTTAAGGGTGCGGCACCACATGCAGAACCCGCCAATGCTAATCCAGCACAAGGGCCAGTAGACGAGAGTACTAACATTTCTATAGTACCAGCTGCGCCAGTTACACTATAAGTAATACCACCACCAGTAGCAACAAAACGATACCAAACATCTTTATGCTGATTGTTAACGCCAGTTGTAGCGCAACCACCAGTGCCAGTTAAATCATCTGTATCGCCAGCAACAATGCCACCATTTGTACACGATCCATTATCTGAAATTAAACTTGCACTTGTACATACACTATTAGAAGATTGGGCAACTATTCCCAAATTGCTAAGTAATAATAAAACGAAAAATAAACTGACTTTCTTCATTATTGAAAATTTATATAAGTTGAGTAATATTCTTTTTTAGAAACAATGTATTGTTGAACATGTAACGGAAATGTGTTAAAAGCACTTAAAGGCACTTTAGTTGATAATAGCGAAACCTCGTTATTATTTAAAGTAGAAGAAGGCGATGTGTTTTTATAGTTTTTAATAAACGTTTCAACTTGTTGCTCTTCGAATGATGATATAATTTGGTTTAATTGAATAACCGTTAATTCGCTAGTTAAAACCTTACCATTAAAAGCAGCTTGCTTTTTACTGTAAACAATAGAGTCTTCAAATGATTTATTAAATTTTTGAATTTCTGTTTGGGAAATCAAATTATTAATATTGACTAGCAATAATATAACTAAAATAATTTTCATAAATAAATATTTTTTTCTTTTTAAGTAAATTTACAAAAAAAAAATAAAATTTACAATAAATAATGTTGACATTGAATAAATATTCACTAAAACGAAAGATATTATTTATTGTGTTTTTTAATATACTCAATTGCCAATGGATCAAATAAAGAAGCCGATTTTTTAATATCAATTAATCCTTCGTTTTTTTTATTTAATTTAATTTTTAAAACACCTCTATTAAAATACGCATTCGAAAACAAGCTATCTAGCATAATGGCAATGTTATAATCATTTAAAGCATTATTGTTATCATTAATTAAGTTGTATGAAATTGCTCTACTAAAATAAGCGCCTTTGTGTTGGCTATTTATTTTTAAACAATTAGTAAAATCAATTATAGCTAAACTATCTTTTAATTTGGCCGAATAGCAATAGCCTCTGCAATAAAAGGTATTAGCATCAGTAGGATTGTAAGCTAGTGCTTTGTTAAAATTATTTACAGCAGCACTAAAATTATTTAATGCTAAATCGGCATTACCTATTATAGAGTAGTAATCAAAAGAGTCGGGTAAAATTTCACTAGTATTACTACTTTCTAATACTAAATTAGTATTGTTTTGAGGGTTACAACTAAGTAAAACTATTAACCATAAAATTAAAGTTGAGGTATATATTACTGTTTTCAATGAAAATTTATTACTATTGTTTAAATATAAATTTAGAAAAAAATTGGATAAAAATTTAAAGTCTATAATTATTTTATTAATAATTGCTTTTTTTGAAGGAGCATTCGTTATGGCAATTGAATTGCTCGGAGCTAAATTAATAGCCCCTACATTTGGTACAAGTTTGTACGTTTGGAGTGCAACTTTAGCAATAACTTTATTTGCTTTAACATTTGGTTATTTATTAGGCGGCTTATTATCAGAGAAAAAAAACAGGGTAACGTTTTTAGCTTATTCTTTTTTAATTGCGGGTGTTTTAACGCTTTTTATGCCTAAAATTTCTGACTGTATTATCGAATTAGTTTTACGTTTTGATTTAAAAACAGGAATTATAGTTTCACTTTTATGTTTTATGTTTATACCACTTTTGCTATTAGGTTTAACCTCTCCTATTATTATTTCAGAAATAGTAACTTACAAAAACAAAGCAGGTAAATTTTCGGGTATAGTTTATGCAGTTTCTACATTTGGCGGCATATTTTCTTCGTTTAGTGTAGGTTTTTATTTTATATCAAATTACGGCATTCGTGTAACATGTTTTTATACAGGTATGCTATTACTGATAATGCCTTTGCTTTTATTATACACTAAAAAAAAAAGTAGTATAATTTGTATTTTATTATTATTAAGTGCATTGTATTATTATGAAAATAAAATTGTAACCTCTAATATTAATTTAGAAAAAAACATCAATTTATTGTACAAAAACGAAGGTTTGTTAGGGGAAATTACCGTGTTTGATATTAATAAAGAAAACAGAATATTAGCCGTTAATAATACATATCAAACGGCTTATAATTTAAATTCAAAAAAAGCTTTGTGGGAATATGTTCATCGTATTGCAACATACTCTTCATTAAAACAAAAAAACAGTAAAGCCTTAATTTGCGGTTTAGGCGGAGGCGTTTTAGCTAATGAGTTTAATGCTTTAGGATTTAAGATAGATGTTTGTGATTTTGATGCACGCACAGAATTTGTAGCAAAAAAATATTTTAATTTAACTACTAACGCAACTGTAATTATTGATGATGCCCGACATTTTATTAAAAAAACAGAAACTTTATATGATATAATAGTTTTAGATTTAAGTTATGGAGAAAACATTGCAGCTAACATGTATACAATTGAAAGTTTTAAAGAAATTAAAAAAAAGCTAACTCCCACCGGTTTTTTGTTTTTGCATTTTGTAAATAAATCAAATGATAATTATGTTATTAATTCAATTTACTTAACAATGAAGGCCGCTGGATTTTATGCGCAATTTTTAAACACTAAAAATAATAATACAAACTCAAGCGAAAACATGCTTTTTGCTACTACATTTAATTTGAATTTAGAGAAGCAATTTTATAGTAGAGTATCGGAATTTTCGAATGAAGTTTTTAAAATCCCGCAAAATTACAATGTGTACTCAAAAAATAATATTTTAAATGGAGAAATATTTATCGATGATAAACCAAAAGCCGAAATGTTATTTGCAAATTCTGTACTTATGAATCGAAAAAAATTAATTATTAACTAAAACTGTCCGTTTTCAATTAATGTTATGGCGCGTTCAATCATCGCATCTTCGCCCGTTGCATCGTATTTTCGTTTCATGTTACTGCCAAACAAACGGGCAATGCTTTGCCACATAAATGCCTGCAAACCGCCCCGCAAGGTTTTAACTAATTCAAAACTAGTATTGCCAGTTTCTCTATCAATTAATTTTAATAATATTTCGCCTTGTGTGGTTGTTAAATCTTTTAATGGGGTTTCAAACTCGGCACGCAATGCTTTTTCTATCACTTTAAGGTAGGCTTCGCGTGCTTTTTGGTTAGGCATGGTTTGTAACACGCAGTTATATTCGCGCAATTTAGCCGCCGCTAATATGGCATAAGGGTAAACTTTTTTTACATTGTATTTGGTGCGGCTCCACGCTTCGTATTGGCGTTTGTTTTTGTAAACATAGTCGGCATAAATCCACACATCTTGGCAAACTATTGATGGCACAGTATCGCCATTAACAAGTTCGGCAAATACTCGATAGCTTTTTTTTAGATTGGCATTAATTTGCAATTCATCACTACTTAATAAATTTGATGTTTGCGATTTTAAACAAATCGAAATTAATGTTACAAAAACAATTAATATCTTAACTTGAGTTTTCATTATCTATTAATACCTTAAACTAAAAAAGTAACCTAATAGTTTCAAAAAAATTAAACTCGGTTTAATTTCCATTTAGATTTTGCAACTACCTCTGTTTTAATTTGGTTGTTGCTGTTATTCAAATTAGATGCCATATATGCCCCAAAAATGCTAACAACTTCCTCTTCGGGCAAATTGTTTTTATTTAACATTTCGGGGCTAAAGTGGTTTTTAATAAAACCCGTATCAAAATTACCACTAACAAAGGCTTGGTGCTTTAACACAAAGGCACAAAACGGCAAGGTGGTTTCAACACCTGTTATTACATAATCTTGTATGGCACGCAACATTTTATTAATGGCATCTGTTCTATCTACACCGTGCACTATTAATTTAGCAATCATTGGGTCATAAAAAATAGGAATATCCATTCCTTCCTCAAACGAATCATCTACCCTAACGCCTGGGCCAGTTGGCACACGGTATGTTTTTAAATTACCAATATCGGGTAAAAAATTATTGGTTGGGTCTTCGGCACACACACGCACCTCTATTGAATGCCCGTTAATTTTTAATTCGTTTTGGGTTATGGTTAGTTTTTCGTTACGGGCAACTTTTATCTGTTCTTTTACTAAATCTAAGCCCGTAATCATTTCGGTAACAGGGTGCTCAACTTGTAAGCGGGTGTTCATTTCTAAAAAATAAAAATTTAATTGTGCATCTAATAAAAACTCAACAGTACCAACACCGCTGTAGTTACAAGCCTTTGCAACATTAACAGCACACTCGCCCATTGCTTTGCGCAACTCGGGTGTTAGTACTGATGATGGCGCCTCTTCAATTACTTTTTGGTGCCTACGCTGTATGCTGCATTCTCGTTCAAATAAATACACGCAATTGCCATGGTTATCGGCTAGTATTTGTATTTCTATATGGCGTGGTTTTGATGCGTAACGCTCAATAAACACGGCGCCGTTACCAAATGCCGATATGGCTTCGCTAATGGCTAATTTCATTTGCTCTTCAACTTCACTTTCGTTTTCTACAAGGCGCATGCCTTTACCACCACCACCCGCACTGGCTTTTATTAATAACGGAAAACCAATTTCTTTTGCGAGTTTAGTTGCTTCGGCCACGTCGCTAATAGCTCCTTCCGAACCTGGTATCATTGGCACATTGTATTTTTTTGCAGTGGCTTTGGCCGATAGCTTATCGCCCATCATATCCATTGCTTCGGCACTTGGCCCAACAAAGGTTATGCCTGCTTGTTTTACTTTGCGAGCAAAATCGGCATTTTCGCTTAAAAAGCCATAACCTGGGTGTATGGCATCTACATTTAATTCTTTGCAAATGGCTATTATTTTATCGCCTTGCAAGTATGATTGTGCGCTTGGTGGTGGGCCAACACAAACAGCCTCATCGGCATAACGCACAAATGGCGCGTTTCTATCAGCATCGCTATATATGGCAACAGTTTTAATTCCCATTTCTTTAGCACTGCGCATTACACGCAATGCAATTTCGCCTCGGTTTGCTATTAATAGTTTTTTCATTTTAGTTACATTATTACTTAAAAAAAGTATGTTTTATTATTTACACCATTTAAAAGGTGACATTTAAAACACGAATATAATAATTTATTAAGTGATTTAGGTTAAAACAAAAACAGTGTTATTGAGCTTAACGTTTTGCAAACAGGCATTGTTTGCGGTTTGAAACACTTTGTGCCGAAATGTGAAGTTAATGTATTAATGTTAAGTTGATTTTGTAAAATGAAAAGAAGATCTACTGCTAAAAAACTATCAAAAGCTGAAATCGAAATGTGCAAACGCTTGCCTATTGTTATAAGACGTTTTATAGTTTTATAGAAAGTTGTAAATGTCCGCCGAATCCTAATTCAACTATTTTCTGCAAAGTTGAAATCCGAACTTCTTTGATATCATTTTCAATTTTGGAAATATAAGATTTTGTTGTCCCACATTTTTCTGCAAGTTCATTTTGGGTTAATCCTTTTTCAATTCTTGCGCCGTGAATTAGCGCACCAATTTTAAATGCTTCATATCCTGCCTCTAATTTTTCCCGTTTTGCAGCACCACGCTTGCCATAATGCGACTCTTTAAATTGCTCTAAATTTTGAATGCTACTTTTTTTCATTGAAATATTCCTCCTTAATTTTAATTGCTTTTTCTAATTCTTGTTTTGGTGTTTTTTGAGTTTTCTTTTGAAAACCATTTGCTAATACAATTAATTTTCCGTTGTCAAAAAAACAAAATATTCTAAAAATGTCACTACCTAATTGAATTCTAATTTCATATAAACCATTTGTGTTTTCAAGATGTTTTAAATATGTTTCTGGAATTCTATGAAGTTCTTCAATTAATTCAAATGTCCAGATTATTTTTTCTTGAATTTTAGATTTTTGTTTAACGAAAAATTCATTGAAATATTCTTTGTAAAATATAACTGACCTTATTGATTGTTTTTTAGCCACAAACAAATATAAACAATGTTGCCCGAAAGTGCAACTATTTGTTTTTTACCAAATTCTAATCAAATGGCTTATAACAAGAGAGTACAACAACTTAATTTATTAATATGAACACACGTACAAAAAACACATAACCATAACATAAATTACGTTAAACCTAAAACGGATTTGCATCAATAAATAAAGCAGGTGTAAGCGCATCTTTAACGTTAAAACTACCAATTTTAGTGCGGCACAGGGCATCTAAATAAGCACCACTATTTAATGTTAAGCCAAAATCGCGGGCAATGCTACGTATATAAGTTCCTTTGGTGCAAGCAATTCTAAAATCAACGTAAGGTAATTCGCAACGTGTAATCTCAAATTCTAAAATTTCTATTTCGCGCGATTTTAATTCAATTTCCTTACCAAGTCTTGCTAATTCGTACACGCGCTTACCCTCAACTTTAATTGCACTAAACATTGGCGGCACTTGTTGTTGCAAACCAACAAATGTTTTAGCAGTTTGTAGCACTAACTCGTTAGTTATATGTTCGGTTGGGTAGGTTTTATCTACAGGTAACTCTTTATCGTAACAAGGTGTAGTTGCTCCAATAAAAAATGTGCCAGTATATTCTTTAGGCAAATCCTGAAATTGCGAAATATCTTTTGTTTTTTTACCTGTACAAACTATTAATAATCCAGTAGCAAGGGGGTCTAAAGTGCCAGCGTGCCCAATTTTTAAATGCACATGGCGCTCATCTAACAACAACGATGGGTGTTTGCGCAAGGCATATTTAATTTTATTAACAGCCGAAAAAGATGACCACGTATACGGTTTATCAATTAATAATATTTCGCCATTGCGGTAATCTTTTTGCATTTTGGCTAAGGTATTATTTTTTGGTTACATAACAATTTGAGTTCATAAAAATAAACTCGTAAATTCAAACATTAAATTTAATACACTGTGCAAAACATAAAAAACTATTTTAATAACATTGCAACGCAGCGCAAAAGTCGTGGTTTAAGTAAATATTATTGGCAAGAGATAACAAATTATTGTAATTACTTTTCGCATCAAAACAATAGTGTGCTTGAAATAGGTTGTGGTAGTGGCGATTTATTAGCTGGCATTGCTGGCAGTAAAAAAACGGGGATAGATTTTAGCGAACAACAAATAAATTGGGCTAAAGAAAAACATGCAACTAAAAATATTGATTTTGTTGTAATGGATGCCAATAATATTACACTAACTGGCACCTACGATTACATTATTATTAGCAATGTAATTGGCTTTGTTAATGATGTGCAGCAGGTGTTTGAGCAAGCAAAAAAAGTATCGCACCCTAACACAAAAATAATTGTACAGTATTACAACTCGCTTTGGGAACCATTGTTAAAGCTTGCCGAAACGATAAGGTTAAAACCAAAAACACCTTTGCAAAATTGGTTAAACACTAAAGATGTAAATAACTTATTATTTGTATCGGGCTTTGATGTTTACCGCAACAGTAAGCGGTTTATTTTTCCGTTATACATTCCAATTATATCGGCAATTTTTAATAAATATTTAGCTAAATTTCCTGTATTTAGATTTTTTAGTTTAAACACCTATTCGTTTGCAAAACCACTACCAACGAGTAACGAAGTTGAATATAAAACTAAGTACTCTACAACAATTGTTATACCTGCCCGTAACGAAAGTGGAAATATTGAAAACGCAATTACACGTTTGCCAAAATTTGGTAAGCACATCGAAATTATTTTTATTGAAGGAAATAGCACCGACGATACTTGGCAAAAAATACAAGAAATTCAAAAAAAATACAGTGCAACCCACGATATAAAAATAGGGCAACAAAAAGGAAAGGGAAAAGCCGATGCTGTGCGCGAAGGTTATAAAATTGCAACGGGTGACGTGCTCATGATTTTAGATGCCGACTTAACAGTACCGCCCGAAGATTTGCCAAAGTTTTATGATGCCATTGCTGGTAGTAAAGGCGATTTTATAAATGGTACGCGATTGGTTTACCCTATGGATAAAGAAGCTATGCGTTTTTTAAATTATTTAGGAAATCATTTTTTTAGTTGGATGTTTACCTGGTTGTTAGACCAACGATTTAAAGATACCCTATGCGGAACAAAAGTTATGTTTAGAGAAGATTACATAAAGCTTACTAAAAACAGAACTTACTTTGGAGAGTTTGACCCTTTTGGCGATTTTGATTTGTTGTTTGGTGCTCATAAATTAAATTTAAAAATAGTTGAGGTGCCAATACGTTACCGTGAGCGCACTTATGGCGAAACAAACATATCACGATTTAAACACGGCATTATTTTGTTACGCATGTGTGCATTTGCAAGTAGAAAATGTAAATTTATTTAAATTTTAAAACAACACATTAAAATGGAAAAAGTTTGGATTTACACCTTAAGTAACGAGTTAACAGCCCAACAATTAATTAATTTTAGTGAGCGTTGCAATGCCTTTGTTGTTGGTTGGACGGCGCACGACGTAAGCCTAGATGCCTCGTTTAATTTATACAAAAACAGGTTACTTATTTTTAAAGTTGATGAAACTAAATACAATGCAAGTGGTTGCAGCATTGATAAACAAGTGCGATTTGTAAAAGAATTAGAACAAATTTTTAACGTTGAGTTATTAAACAGATTGTTAGTTGCTTACGAAATTAATGATGATGTATGTGTAGTAAATGCTAGCAATGTAAAACAACTATTGGCATTAAATACAATTACCAAAAACACATTAATTTATAACAACACCATTACAACATCTATCGAATTAGAAACAGCTTGGAAACAACCATTAAGCGCAACATGGTTAGCTAAATATTTAAACTAGTTTTGATAAAAACAAAAGCGTTACTAATAAATTAAAATTTCGGTAGCGCCAAAGCCAAAATCTTTATACGATGCATCATAAAACGAAATGCCCGAAGTGCCTTTTAAAATTGCATTAATCTCTTGTTTTAACCTGCCATTGCCAACTCCGTGTATTGCAATTAATTTTTTAAAATTTGTACGCATGCAGTTGTCCAACTCTCTTTCAAACCTATCTAACTGTATTGTTATGATTTGAGAATTGGTAAGACCAGCATGCGACTCCATTAACTCTTCAATATGCAAATCAATTGTTATGGTTAAGTCTTTTAATTTTTTATTTGCAACCGATTGTTTAATAGGTTGCTTAAATTCTTTTATCGATTTTAGTTTTGTAATGTCTTCTAAACGTAAGGTTTGCTCAATTACTTCTTTATCCAAAAAATTATCTTTTAAAATAAATGCATAAACAGGTAGTTTAAACTCATTGTGCTTAACTAATGTTGATTGCGTAATAATTTTTTCGGTAACATAAAGTGTTTCGCTTAAAGGTGTTTGAGGTTTGTATTGTATGTTTTTATAAAACAAAGCTTCTGTTTTATGGTAATTGTATTCGCTAAAATAATTTCGTTTTACTTGTTTTAAAAATATTTTTTGATACGCTCCTAATTCGCCGTGCTTAAGTGTTTGAAAAGAGTCGGTGTTTTTAACAGAATAAGTAAAACTAATGGTGTATGATGATGAGTTAAATAAATAAAGCTTGTAATCGCCTACCAACAATGGCATTTCATGATCGGGTTCAATTACAAAATAAAGCGAATCGGCTAAAACATTTTCAACAACTATGTCTATGTTTTCTATTTCGGGATTTAAAATTAACTCAGTATGTATTGGCACTAAATGTTTTATAAGATACGGAATTTCAAAGCCATCAAGCATCTCAACAAAAACGGTTTCCTTATTTTGAAAACGAGTAACTGTTCCTTCGCCAACTTCATTCAAAAATCTAACCTTATCTCCTATTCGTAATTTCATTTTTTATATTTTAGCTATATATGCGCCTTTTTCTTTTACATAATAAAAAGGTAAATTAAATTTAGCACACTGCTTTTTAATTTTTGCTACAAATTTATAATTGTTTGAGCAATCGGCAACAATAGTTGGTCGCGTTAATTTTAAGCTGTCAAAATTAATAGTCATATTGTTTCGTAACAACACTATTTTTTTACAAAACATTGTTGCGCCAGTGTTATTTAATAGGTTAGCGTGTGTGTAATTATAGTGTAATGCATACGGTTTTATGTGCCTGTTAAATTCATTATTGCTAACATTGTTGTGGTAAACAATTAAATTA
>JAYSUQ010000010.1:0-2450 GCA_043718985.1 Bacteroidota bacterium
TACCGTTAGCACAACCATTATTACTATCAGTAAATCCTGCTGTGTTGCCAGCGGTATTTACACAAGTAGCACTTGGTGTAAGTAATGTAGAGCCAGCACCGCAAGCATCAGTTTGCCCATAAAACGAGTTAAATAATGTTATGGAAAACAAAAAAAGTATATTTTTTTTCATATTTTAATTAAATTAATTTTTAATCAATAAATTACAGTATTCTAACTACGCTATTTATAACTTATTAATGCTTTTTTTGCGTAACCATATTTATTTAAAACCGAAAATAAGTCTTGCTCATCCATCAACAAATTGTGAATCAAAATAAATTCATTACTTTTTTCGTCTATTGTTATCGAAATCACTTTTTCTTTCCAGCCAATAAGTTCGTCTTTAAGAGCGCCTAAATTATTTTTATTAAACCCTACGGTGTTAAAAATTAACACTTTTCGATTTTTTTGAATTGGTGTTGGCATTTCAATATTTTTTAAATTAACCTGTGCATAATTTGTACTAATACAAAAAAACGACATAAATAGTAAGTAAAATAAATGTTTCATAGTAATAAATTTAATATTAAAATAAATAATGAAGTATTTTTGAATAAATTAAATTTATCGAAGATTTTCCATAAAAAAAAGTCGTAATAATTAATTTCGACGAAAGTTGTAAGGGAAATACTGTTAATTATTGATTAATCAGTTTGCTAAATCAAAGTTAGTTTTTACTCGTTTAACAGTAGCTTTTAATCAGTCTGAAAAGTAATTTCAATAAATAATTTATCGACAAAATCATTATATTGTCGACTAATTAATAACAATAACAGTTTAGTTAATAGTATTAAAGTTTAATCGCATAAAAAAAAAATTAAATGGCTATTAAATTAGATAAAGCAATTTAAAGTATTAACCTACAACTAAAAAATAAGTATCTTTGCCAGCGATATGACCATTGCCATTTACGCTCGTAATACAACCGATAATAATTGTAATTATTTAGAACAATTAATTGTTTTATCACAAACCGAAAAATTTAATATTGTAGTTTATAGTCCTTACTTAGCTTTTTTAAACAACACTTTTAATAAACAATATGAGTTACAAACATTTACTAACTCCGAGCAATTAATAGCTAAGGCCGATTACGTTATATCGTTAGGTGGAGATGGTACAATGCTTGAAACCTTGGAATTTGTGCGCAACTCAGGCATACCTGTTTTAGGGGTTAACACCGGCCGATTAGGTTTTTTAGCAACTGTTAGTAAAGAAGATTTTGTTAAAGCTATTTTACTGTTAACTAAAGAAAAATTCACATTAGATAAACGCGAGTTAATTGAACTCGAAAACAGTAGCAACAAATTTAATCAAATAAATTATGCGTTAAACGAATTTACCATACACAAAAAAGAAAGTGGCGCTATGATTAATGTTGACACTTATGTGGATGACATTTTTTTAAACTCCTATTTTGCCGATGGTTTAATTGTTGCAACACCAACAGGCTCTACCGCCTACTCGTTAAGTTGTGGTGGGCCAATTATGGTACCCGATTCGGAAAACTTTATTATAACGCCCATTGCGCCACATAACTTAAATGTGAGGCCAATTGTAATATCCAATCATAAAAAAATAAGTTTTAAAGTGAGTGGCCGTAGCGATAGCTTTATTGTAACGCTCGATTCGCGATCTCAAATATTTAAAAATAACTCGGAATTAATTATTAATAAAGCCGATTTTAGATTTAATATGATAAACCTTGAAGGGCAGCACTTTTTTGAAACCCTGCGTAATAAATTGTTTTGGGGTTTAGATAAACGAAACTAATTTTTAGTACCAATTACAACTTTGGCGATTCTATAATTTTAAATTCTGTTCTTCGGTTTACAGCGTGTTCATCTTCGGTGCAAGTAGCATCGTTAGTGCACTTGTTAAGTAATTTGCTTTCGCCATAACCAACTGCTTTTAATCGTGTTTTAGCAATGCCTTTTAAAATTAAATAATCTACAGCTGCCTTTGCTCGTTTTTGCGATAATGCCAAATTAAACACATCTGTACTGCGCGAATCGGTATGAGAACTCAACTCAACTAATAAATTTTTATTGGTATTTAAAACATTAATTACTTTATCGAGCACGTTTTTACCCGAGTTGTCAAACTTATATTCGCCATACGCATAGGTTAATTTTTCAACAATAGTTAACGCTTCTTGTTGTTGTTTATTTTTCATTTCTAAAACTTGTAACCAAGGATCGTCAACCGAAAAATCGCCCATTGCATTTTTATCTAAATCTAATAATTCAAAACTAAACTTACCGTTCGAGTTTCGTTTCAATTCTTTATATATGCGGCCTTTACTATCGGCAACATAAATACGCGATACGTTAGTAAATCTTAAATCCGAATCATCTATTGTAAATAAATAATTTTTATCGGTTTGTAAATTATTAAAAACAAACTTA
>JAYSUQ010000091.1:0-5040 GCA_043718985.1 Bacteroidota bacterium
CAGAGGTTGACTCTATAAATTTCATTAAATTAAAAAATATAATATCTAAGTATGGTTTTCCTGGAGAAAAATTAATTGGCGAGTCTACAGAATTGACAATATTATTACTACATCAATGTAAAAAAAGTAATAGTAAGAAAAGAAATTTAAATTATTTAGATAGTGTAATGAAATTGGCTGTAATAAACGACCAGTATCTAGCTGCTAAATATGCTCATTGGGTAGATTTTAAAGAATCGTTTATATTTAGAAACCCTTTAGTTTATGGCGGTGTATTTGATGAAATTGCTTATGGTAAAATAAGAGATGTTAAAAATGTTGATAAAAGACGATCTGAAATATTTTTGGTTCCATTAGGATTAGAAGTTAAATTTTTCAATATCATTGCACCAAAAGAATATAAATTCAAATATAATGAAAAAAAATATCTTAGTTATATCAGATGAAACAGATAACAGTACTAATCATGCATGTTTGAGATGTTCAATCACAAAAAACATATCGGTTAGGGATAGAATATTTTTTAACTTTAAAAAGTTAGTTGAGCGTAATTAAATTAAAAAACCGTATTACTAAGTTGTATTTTAAAGTAAAAATTAAGTAAACGATTTATTTACTAGTTTTAAAATAATTATGAATCAACAACAACTATTTTCTGATTTAAAAATTGTTGAATTGGCCAGTGTTTTAGCTGGCCCATCGGTTGGTTTGTTTTTTGCCGAATTGGGAGCAACGGTAATTAAAATTGAAAACACTAAAACAAATGGCGATGTTACCCGTAGCTGGAAATTATTATCGGAAAGTGTTGATGATAAAGAATCGGCTTATTATTGGAGTGTAAATACGGGTAAGCAAATTGTGTTTTTAAACTTACAATTACAAAACGATTTGCAGCAATTTTATACCATTATTAAAGATGCTGATGTATTAATAACTAATTATAAAAGTGGAAACGATATAAAATTAAAAGTTGATTTTAATACGTTAAAAAAAATAAATCAGAAACTAATTTATGCAAGTATTACTGGTTTTGGCTTGCAAAGCCCACGTACAGCTTATGATTTAATACTGCAAGCCGAAAGTGGATTTATGTTTATGAATGGCGAAAAAAACAGCAAGCCATTAAAAATGCCCGTTGCATTAATAGATTTATTGGCTGGCCATCAATTAAAAGAGGCAATATTAATTGCTTTGCTACAACGTTATAAAACAAATTTAGGTTGTCAGGTTTCTGTATCTTTATTTGATGCAGCCGTTGCATCGCTTGCTAATCAGGCAACCAATTGGTTAATTGCAAATGAGTTGCCAGCAGCACAAGGCTCGTTACACCCAAATATTGCACCTTACGGCGAAATTTTTACAACAAAAGACAAGCAACAAATTACATTTGCTATTGGCAGCGATAAACAATTTAAAGCCATGTGTGTTGTTTTAAATTGCTGCAACTTAGTTAATGATAGTAATTATACAACAAACCAATTAAGGGTTAAGCATAGGGCTAAATTATTTGATATATTAAACTTGCAAATACTACAATTAAACTTTAATGCGATTTTTAATTTGTGTTTACAAAACGATGTGCCAATTGGTAAAATAAGAAACTTAAAAGAAGTGTTTGAGTTGACCGAAGCGCGAGCGTTATTAAAACATTTTAACATTAACAACAAACAAATTTCAGTTACAAGTTCAATTGCTTTTAAAATTGATTAAATTAGTAAACTATAAAAAATAAATTTATGCCATTAAAACAAAGTATTTTTTTTATAATCTTTAATGTTATTGCATGCGTAATGCAATCTCAAAATAAAGACACTATTTTGTTAATGAATGGCAATGTAGTTATCGAAAAAGTGGTTGATACATTAATTGGAGCTGTATCTATTTTAAATCCAGAAAAAACCTCAGAAAAATTACATTACGAATACGATCAAATTTATTGTGTAAAATATGGCAATGGGTTTACCGATTATTTTTATAGTCAAGATACGTTAAAAGGTAATTATTTTACGCGCGATGAAATGCTGTTTTATATTTATGGTGAGCGCGATGCTCGAAAAGGATTTAAAGCACCAGGCGCATTAATTGGAGCAGGTATACTTGGGCTAGTAAGTGGCGGATTAGGAATATTTTTTGCTCCAGTATTTCCGTATGGTTACATGGCATTAACGGGTATTCCAAAAGTAAAAATTAGGCATAGCACAATTAGCAATCCTTTATTTATCGATCAAGATGCATATATTTTAGGTTACGAACGCGTATCCCGATCTCGCCGTCGCATAAAAGCATTAATAGGGGGTTCTATTGGTTTGGCTGCTGGTTACGGCTTATATTTTGGCGTTTTAAAAAATAAATTACCAAGTACATTTACATTACGTTTTTAGTTATGATGCAAAAAAAAATTTTATTATTAGGATCGGGCGAGTTAGGAAAAGAAGTTGTAATTGCCTTGCAGCGATTAGGACAATACGTTGTAGCGGTAGATAGTTATGCCAATGCACCCGCTATGCAAGTTGCCCACGAGTTTGAAGTAATTAATATGTTAGATGGCGATGCACTAGATGCAGTTATAGCCAAACACAAACCTAATTTAATTGTACCCGAAATTGAAGCCATACGCACAGAGCGATTTTATGATTACGAAAAACAAGGCATAACAGTTGTGCCAAGTGCAAAGGCAGCAAATTTTACGATGAATCGTAAAGCCATTCGCGATTTAGCAGCTAAAGAACTTGGTTTGCGCACTGCAAATTATTTATATGCAAGCACTTTAGCCCAATTTACTGCTGCTGTTAACTTAATAGGATTACCCTGTGTAACAAAACCATTAATGAGTAGTAGCGGCAAAGGGCAAAGTGTTATTAAAACCATTGATGACATTGAAAAATCGTGGAACTATGCGATGGAAGGCTCTCGTGGCGATTATAAAGAAGTTATAATTGAAGAGTTTGTGAAATTTAATTCGGAGATAACATTACTTACGGTTACTCAAAAAAATGGCAACACTTTATTTTGCCCACCAATTGGTCACAGGCAAGAGCGTGGCGATTATCAAGAAAGTTGGCAACCCTGCCAAATTAGTAACGAGCATTTGTTAGAAGCGCAACTAATGGCCGCTAAAGTAACAAAGGCATTAACAGGTAATGGCATTTGGGGAGTTGAATTTTTTTTAACTGACAATGGTGTTTATTTTTCTGAGTTATCACCTCGCCCACACGATACTGGTATGGTTACTTTAGCTGGTACTCAAAATTATAGTGAGTTTGAGTTACATGCAAGGGCAATTTTAGGTTTACCAATACCCGAAATTGTTTTAGAAAAAATTGGAGCCTCGGCAGTTGTGTTAGCAAATAAAGATGGCGAAAACCCAACATACACAGGTGTTGAAGAGGTGTTAAACAATACAAAAACTGACGTTCGTATTTTTGGAAAACCTACCACGCGCCCTTATCGCCGAATGGCAGTTGTATTAACTAACGATGTAATTGGTAACGATGTTAATGTTATAAAACAAAAAGCAATTAATTTAGCTAAGCAAATTAGCGTTGAGTGCTAATTTTTTTTATACAAACAGTTAAATTAACCTTAACCTTAACCACTTTGTAGTGTAATGTATTTTTTTTCTTAATATAAAAACACACTACACAACAAAATTTTATTTAACCGAGCTTCCGTATAACTTAGCCCGCTGCTCTTGCACTGCTGGGTTAATTAAATATTCATCGTAAGTCATTTTTTTATCAATAATGCCTTTTGGTGTTAACTCAATAATACGATTTGCAACTGTTTGCATTAACTCGTGATCGTGGCTTGTTAATAATACGCAACCAGTATAATCTTTTAAAGCATCGTTGTAGGCAATAATACTTTCTAAATCAAGGTGGTTTGTTGGCTCATCAAGTATTAACATATTTGGGTTTACTTGCATCATACGACTTGTCATACATCGTACTTTTTCGCCACCAGATAATACCGAACATTTTTTTAAAACCTCTTCGCCTGTAAATAACATTTTGCCTAAAAAACCGCGCACGTAACTTTCATCTTTATTGGTAGAGTATTGGCGCAACCAATCCATTAAATTCATATCGCCTGTAAAATACTTTGCGTTATCGTTTGGTAAATAACCTTTATAAATTGTAGTCCCAAATTTATACTCACCTTTATCTGCCGTATCCTCTTCATTAATAATATCAAACAAAGCGGTAATTGCCAAATGATTTTTAGCAATAAAAGCAATTTTATCACCTTTATTAATGTTAATAGATACATCTTTAAATAGTATGCCATCTACATTTGATTTTTGTAAGCCTTCAATATTTAAAATTTGATCGCCTGCTTCGCGCTCTTGTTTAAAAATAATACCTGGATATTTTCGTGTACTCGGTGGTATTTCATCAACCACTAATTTATCTAATAATTTTTTACGACTTGTTGCCTGGCTACTTTTACTGGCATTAGCACTAAAACGACGTACAAACTCTTGTAACTCTAAGCGCTTATCTTCAATTTTTTTATTACTATCGCTGCGTTGTTTTAATGCCATTTGGCTCATTTGGTACCAAAAACTGTAGTTACCTGTGTAGGTTTTTAATTTACCAAAATCTATATCGCAAGTGTGTGTACAAACAGCGTCTAAAAAATGCCTATCGTGGCTAATAACTACAACCGTGTTTTCAAAATCGGCTAAAAAGTTTTCTAACCAACTAATTGTTTCAACATCTAAATCGTTAGTAGGCTCATCTAATAATAAAATATCGGGGTTTCCAAAAATGGCTTGCGCCAGCAACACCCTTACTTTAATATTAGCGGCCACATCTTTCATTAATACCTGGTGCAAATCATCTTTTACACCCAGCTCACTCAGCATGGTTGCTGCATCGCTTTCGGCGGTGTAGCCACCCATTTCACCAAACTGTTCTTCCAGTTCACCAGCTTTAAGGCCATCCGCTTCAGTAAAATCTTCTTTGGCATAAATGGCATCTCTTTCATGCATCACTTTCCACATTTTACTGTGGCCCATCATTACGGTATTTAAAACGG
>JAYSUQ010000092.1:0-15039 GCA_043718985.1 Bacteroidota bacterium
GTGGCTTTACTTGCTAATGCTGATGAACGAGACACGCGTGGATTAATTTCAATAGCAATAATTTTTTCTTCTTCATCGTCACTCACTGCAAACTGCACATTACAGCCGCCACTAAAATTACCAATACTACGCATCATTTTAATAGCCATTGTTCGCATACGTTGATAGGTGCTATCGCTTAACGTTTGTGCGGGCGCCACAGTAATACTATCGCCTGTGTGCACACCCATTGGATCAAAATTTTCGATACTACAAATAATAGCTACGTTATCGTTTTGATCTCGTAATAATTCTAATTCATATTCTTTCCAACCTAATACCGCTTTATCAATTAATACTTCGTGTATGGGGGATGTTTGTAAACCTCTGTTTAATAAAGCATCATAATCTTCTTTTTTATAAACAACAGAACCGCCACTACCACCAAGCGTAAACGAAGGACGAATAACTAATGGAAAGCCAAATTCTTGTGCAACACTTTTTCCTTCTAAAAATGATTTTGCAATTTTTGATGGAGCCATTGCTACACCAATTTCATTCATTCTTATTCTAAACAAATCTCTGTCTTCGGTAACCTTTATAGCTTCCATATCTACGCCAATCATGCGCACGTTGTATTTTTTCCAAACGCCCATGTCGTCGCACTTCATAGCTAAGTTCAAAGCTGTTTGTCCGCCCATTGTTGGCAACACAGCATCTATTTTTCGCTCTTCTAATATTTTCACAATAGATTTAACCTCTAATGGCAATAAATAAATATTATCGGCAGTAACCTTATCTGTCATAATAGTTGCAGGGTTTGAGTTAATGAGGGTTACCTCAATACCTTCTTCTCTTAAACTTTTTGCCGACTGAGAGCCAGAATAATCAAACTCGCAGGCTTGACCAATAACGATAGGGCCAGAGCCAATAATTAAAACGGATTTTATAGATGTATCTTTCATAATAGTGTTTAGTGGTCAGAATTTAGTGTTTAGTGATAAATATCAAAAAAACTAAAAAACAAACTTTGTAAAGATAGTAGTTTGTTATAATTACAGCCGATAAGATTTTAACAATTAATTAAAAAAACATTAAGTTACTACAACTATTTTTTATTTATATTTACCTTAATGCGTTATGGTTTGTTTGTATATATATTGTTTTGTTGCATAACACTTTATTCTCAAAACGATGATTATGTTTTAAAGCCACCCCGGGATTACGAAAAAAACCCTGCTAAAAACGCTGCTTTTATTGAGTTAGGAGGTAATGCAGGACTTTACTCTTTAAATTTTGATCGAATTTATGTTTACAAACCAACTATAAAACTATCGGGTAGGGCGGGCTATGCACCTGCGTTTATTGGTAAATTAATTGAACACCGTTGTGTTTTAGAAAACAATTTTATTTTATTAAACAGCCCCCATCATTTAGAGTTTGGCGTTGGAGTAACACTACACCGTAGTTACAACCAGTTAGTAAACGATAGCACTAAAAGCGCTTGGGAAAACAGCTGGTTTAGTGTTTTAAGATGTGGGTATCGCTACCAAAAACATGATGGTGGTTGGTTTTTTAGAGCGGCATTAACGCCCGTTTTTGCTCAAAAAAATGCGGAAGGTTTTAACCCGAATTATTTTCAGTTTTGGGCTGGTTTTAGCGTAGGAACGAGCTTTTAAAAAGATATAAATAAACAAATAAGCCTGCTTTTTTGTTTTATTTTTGCCGCATTATGGAAAACCTAAAACGACTTGAAAAATTTGCACCCATGTTTGGCAACACACCCTTGGTTAAAATTGTGTTTAAGTACAAACAACAAGTAAAAACTATTTTTGCAAAATACGAAGCGTATAATTTTAGTGGTTCGGTTAAAGATAGAATTGCTTTTGCCATAATTAAAGCAGCTTATCAAAACAACACGTTACAATTAGGCCAGCCAATTGTTGAGGTTACAAGTGGTAATACGGGCATAGCGTTTACCGCCTTAGCAAAGGCAATGGGGCACGAGGCAAAAATAATTATGCCCGATTGGTTAAGCAAAGAGCGTTACGATATTATTGAATTATATGGTGGCGTGGTCGAAAAAGTTTCGGCCAATGAGGGTGGTTTTATTGGCTCGCTGGCTCGTGCCGAAAAGTATGCAAGCGAAGCAGGTTATTTTTACCCCGATCAGTTTTCGAATAAAATAAATGTGTTGGCTCACGAAACCACTACAGCGCCCGAGATATTAATACAGTTATTAAAACAAAATTTAAAGCCCGAGTTGTTTGTTGCAGGAGTTGGTACAGGTGGAACGGTTATGGGTATAAATAATTATTTTAAAAAAATGAGTATTAATTGTTTATGCCATCCGTTAGAGCCATCAAACTCGCCGACATTAAGCACAGGAGGAAAAAAAACAGGCAGCCATCGCATACAAGGTGTTAGCGATGAGTTTATACCGGTTATAACCGAGTTAAATAAATTAAACGACATTGTAAGTGTTGATGATGGAGATAGTATTATTATGGCTCAAAAATTAAACCAGGCAGGCTTGTCTGTTGGCATATCGAGCGGAGCTAATTTTTTAGGCACATTAAAAAAATTAATTGATAACGGTAGAGATATGACAGCTGTTACCATTTTTTGTGACAATTCGTTTAAATACCTATCAACCGCATTGTGTAAAACCGAACCCATAAAACCAGGCTTTTTAAGTACAGATGTTGAGTTGTTGGAGTTTGATTTTTATAATTGCTAAACGTTACAAGGTAGTTAAAATTATTTTGGCATGTTTAATAACTCATTTATTTTGAGTGTTAAATCCATAAATAAAATTTTAGGATTTGCGTTGCGTTCAATATGGTAAAAGGCAGTGTTAAATTCGTTTAATAATTTTTCGTAGTTGCGTTGCGTTATAAATTTCGAAAACTTAACGATAAATTCTTTTTCATCGCCCGAGTGCCTAACCAAATCAACACTTCCAAAGTTAAGCATTAAACAATCTCTAAAAATTTCTAATCCGTATTGCAAAAACTGTTTTTGTTTTTCGCGACCAATGCGTGCATTTTCATCAATCCACACAACTGCTTTTGGCGCATCAAATTTTAAGGCTATTAACATAAAAGTTCTAAAATTACTTAACAAACTTTCGCCATCGGTATTATGCATCAGTAGTAACTGAGCCTCTCGGTAACTACCATCACTTAATAATGCTGCTTGTTTTGCTGCCTGTTCGTTACACTTAAATTCATTAATTAAACCGTTTTCAATATCTATAGCATCTATTTTATAAAACGGTATTTGTTGCACACGCGATATTATGGTTGCCAGTAGTTGCTCGGGATGGTTGCAAACCAACACAAATAATGTTTGTTCGGGGGGCTCTTCTAAAATTTTTAACAACTTATTTGCCGATTCGTTATTCATTTTTTCGGGTTGCCAAATAACCATAATTTTATAACTGCCTTCGTAGCTTGTATACGACAGTTTTTTTAAAATATCGTTGGCTTCTTCGGCTGGTATAATAGGTTGTTTGTTTTCGGCATTAAGGCTATTAAACCAATCGTGTAATGTTATGTAAGGCGTTTCAATATATGTTTCTCTAAAATCTTTTAATAAATCGTTACTTGTTTTAACGTCTTTACTTTTAGATATTGGAAACACCAAATGTAAATCGGGATGAATGAGTTTACTTGTTTTTAAGCACGATGGGCACTCGCCACACGAATCGTTTGATTGTTTATTTTTGCAAAATAAATATTGTATAAACGCAAAAGCTGCTGGTAAATTTCCACTACCATCGGGTCCCGTAAACATCAGGGCATGTGGCACTCTATCGTCGTGCAACATTTGCAGTAGTTTTTGTTTAACGGGTACTTGCCCAATAATATTTTTAAATTGCATGCGCTAAAATTAAATTTTAATTCCCATTACACAAATATCGTCTGTTTGTTCGCTATTGCCACGCCACGTTAGGTGCGTTTTATGTAAAAACTCACGTTGCAAATCTATTGGCAATAAAGAGGCTTGCGCTAATGTATCTTTAAATTTTTTATAAGTAAATTTTTTGTTTTTATCCCCACCAAATTGGTCGGCATAACCATCGGTAAACAAATAAATAGTATCGCCTGCTTGCAAGTTAAATTGTTGCACAGTGTATTTTGCTACCTCATCGGCTACCGAACCTATTGCTTGTTTAGTTGGTTTTAAAACATGTAATTCGGGTTGTTCGTTATCGTTAATGTTTCTAAAAACATAAACTGGGTTATTGGCTCCCGAGTAATAAAGCATGCTTGTTTTATAATTAATAGCTATTAATGCAATATCTAAACCATCGCGTACTTGGTTTTCTGTGTCTGATTGCTGATTGAGTGTGCTAATAATATTTTCATTTAAATAATCTAATGCTTGTGCAGTGTTGTTAACGGAGGGCTCGGTTAAACTTTGTTTTAAAAAATTACTTGCAACAATGCTTATAAATGCGCCAGGCACACCGTGTCCCGTACAATCTACCACGGCCGCTAACGATAAATATATTGGGTTATCGCCTGTTGTTTTAACTGGCGATGCCCAATAAAAATCGCCACTTACAATATCTTTTGGTGTGTGTAGTACAAAACCGTTATTATCAAACAATGTGTTTAAAAAGTTTTTTGGTGGCAACAAGGCATCTTGTATGCGTTTAGCATAGCGTATGCTACTATTAATTTCTTTGTTTTTTTTATCTACCGATTCTTTTTGTAATTCAATATAAGAGTTCGATTTTTCGAGTTCTAACCGACTGCTAATTTCTTTATAAGTTAAGCGGTATCGGTTTCGTATTAAAAAAACAGAAAAAATTAAAACAGTTAACACCAAAAGCGCTCCATTAGAAATAAACTCTTGTGTAGATAATTTACTATAAGCAATATAAAACACAACATTGCTAACAACAGTTGCAATTAATAAAATTACGGATAGCTTAAGTTGCCACAACACTAACATGCCAACACCAATAAACAAAACCATGTATGCAAAGGCGTGTTTTTGAAACTGAAACACGGTCATAAAACTCCACATATACGCGTTTTGAATTGAGATGCCAAGCACTAAAATAAAAATGCATGCGTAAATGGTAATGCCTAGTTTTTTTTTAAAAACCAGAGCCATTAAACTTAGTAACGAAACCGTAATTCTAACATATAAAAACGAAACCCAAAATTCATTTATAGTTAAATAATCGCTTATAAACCAAATAAGATTTAACGCAATGCCAACCCAACAAGCAATTACATGGCTTTTTTCTGTTGTTTTATCAAACTCTTGTTTAATTGTTTTTTCAGGAACGCTTGAGCTATACATTGTTAAAACGAATATACAAAAGTTTACACTAACTGGCTAAAATATTAAAAAGGTTAGCTATTTTTACAGCATGCACATTGGTTTATTTTTTGGCTCGTTTAACCCTATTCATATTGGTCATTTAGCTTTGGCTAATTATATGGCGCAGTTTACCAATCTTAAACAAGTGTGGTTTGTTGTATCTCCTCATAATCCATTAAAGCAAAAAACAAGTTTATTAAACCAAAATGATAGGTTGCATTTAGTAAATTTAGCTATTGATGATTGTGATTTTTTAAAAAGCAGTAACATTGAGTTTAGTTTACCTCAACCATCATACACCATAAATACGTTAAATAAATTAATCGATAAATATCCTAAGCATACCTTTAGTTTAATTATGGGCGAAGATAATTTAGCATCGTTTACAAAATGGAAAAATTACGAAGATATTTTAAACAACTATAAAATTTATGTTTACCCGAGGCCAAATGTGCCGCATACAGATTTAAGAACACATAAAAATGTAATACTTACACAGGCTCCGTTAATGCAAATATCATCAACATTTATAAGAGAGAGTATTAAAAATAAAAAAAACGTTTCGTGTTTCGTGCCAAAATTGGTTTGGAATTATATTGACGAAATGAATTTGTATAAATAAATTGACCCATAATTATTTTTATTCGAATTTTTCTGTCGTAAACAAAAAGAAGCGCATTTACTAAAATGCGCTTCTTTTATATTTTTAAAATAATATTTCGTTATCCGTTTAATGCTTCTGCCCCAGCAACAATTTCTAAAATTTCGGTTGTAATTGCTGTTTGTCGAGCTTTGTTATAACTAATTTTAAGGTCACGTAACATATCTTTAGCATTATCAGTTGCTTTATGCATGGCTGTCATTCGGGCTCCGTGCTCAGATGCTAAAGAATCTAATAATGCCTTATAAAATTGTGTTTTTAATGATCTCGGAATTAAATCACTAATTATAAATTCTTTATTAGGCTCAAAAATATAATCGGTTGCTGTTGTAGTACCCGTTGCTGCTGTTGTTACTGGCAAAAACTGTTCGGTTTGTATAACCTGCACTGCAGCATTTTTAAATTGATTGTAAACTAAAACTACATTATCAAATTCGCCATCAACAAATGCCGTCATCACTTTTTCGGCAATTGGGGCTGCGTTTTCGTAAGTTAATTTATCAAATATTTCGTTTAAGTGGTGTGGCAATTGAGAGCCATGAATATGATAGTCGGTGCGTTTAAAAGTATCGGCAACTTTTTTGCCAATTGGTAAAACAGTAATTGTTTTTCCTTTGTAATCGTTATTAATTAAGGCCCACGTTTTTTTAATAACATTTGCGTTAAATGCACCAGCTAAACCTCTGTTTGATGAAATTGCAACAATTAATACATTTTTTGACGAAGTGTTTTTAGCATAAACATTTTCTGAATTATCCAAGCTCGAACTTACGTTTTGTAGTATTTCTTTCAACTTTTCGGCATAAGGTCGCATTTGCGTTATGGCATCTTGCGCACGTTTTAACTTTGCAGCACTCACCATTTTCATGGCGCTTGTTATCTGCATTGTTGAACCTACTGAGGTTATTCGTTGTCTTACTTCTTTTAAATTTGGCATCTTATTGAAATTTTAAATGATAAATTTTAAATGATGAATTAACTTCATTTAAAATTTAGCATTTATCATTTAACATTTTTTTAGTTGTATTTTGCTACTAATTCTTTTGCAGTTGCCTCTAAAGCGCCCGTAATTTCATCATCAAATTTACCAGCCTTTAAAGCGTCTAATTGAGCTTTGTTTTTTAATTCACAAACTGATAAAAATTCTTTTTCGAACTCACGTACCTTGTTTACTGGCACGTTGCGCAATAAATTTTTAGTTCCTAAATAAATAATAGCAATTTGTTGTTCAACACGCAAAGGAGCTGCATTTGCTTGTTTTAAAATTTCAACATTTCGAGCGCCTTTATCTAATACTAATTTTGTAGCCGCATCTAAATCAGAACCAAATTTAGAAAACGCTTCTAACTCACGGTATTGCGCTTGATCTAATTTTAAAGTACCCGCTACTTTTTTCATCGATTTAATTTGAGCATTACCTCCAACGCGAGATACAGAAATACCTACGTTAATTGCCGGACGAACACCTGAGTTAAATAAATTAGTCTCTAAAAATATTTGACCATCCGTAATCGAAATTACGTTAGTTGGAATATATGCAGAAACGTCACCAGCTTGTGTTTCAATAATTGGCAAGGCTGTTAATGAGCCACCACCTTTAACAATTGGTTTTAACGATTCCGGTAAATCATTCATATTACGAGCAATCTCATCAGATGAATTAATTTTAGCCGCACGTTCTAATAATCTACTGTGTAAATAAAATACATCTCCAGGATAAGCTTCACGTCCTGGTGGTCTTCTTAATAATAAAGAAACCTCACGGTAAGCTACAGCTTGTTTAGATAAATCATCATAAACAATTAAAGCTGGGCGACCAGTGTCTCTAAAAAATTCACCAACCGCTGCCCCAGCAAATGGAGCGTAAAACTGCATTGGAGCTGGATCTGAAGCGTTGGCTGCAACAACAACTGTATATGCCATTGCACCATTTTCCTCTAATGTACGAACAACGTTTGCTACAGTAGAACCTTTTTGAGCAATTGCTACATATATACAAAATACTGGCTTGCCAGCATCATAAAATTCCTTTTGATTAATGATTGTATCTAACGCAACAGTTGTTTTTCCTGTTTGACGGTCGCCAATAATTAACTCGCGTTGCCCACGTCCAATTGGAATCATCGCATCAATTGCTTTAATTCCTGTTTGTAGTGGTTCTTGTACTGGCTGACGGTAAATTACACCTGGTGCCTTACGCTCTAATGGTAATTCGTAAGTTACACCTTGTATTGGGCCTTTACCATCTATAGGATTTCCTAAAGTATCAATAACACGGCCTAACATACCTTCGCCTACATTAATAGATGCAATACGACCAGTACGTTTAACTACTGAGCCTTCGCTAATACCAACGCTTGCTCCTAACAATACGGCGCCAACGTTATCTTCCTCTAAGTTTAATACAATTCCTTGTAAACCTGTTTCAAATTCAATTAACTCGCCCGATTGAACTTTTGATAAACCATAGATACGAGCAATGCCATCGCCTACTTGTAATACCGTTCCTACTTCTTCTAAATCAGTCTCGCTTTTAAAGCCAGATAATTGTTGTCTTAAAATTGCAGATACTTCTGCTGGTTTTATTTCTGCCATTGTTATTTATTTAATGTTTTTATTTTGTAAAACTAATTATCATTGATCCACCCGATAAATATAAACTATCGCCTGAATTGTTGTATAATTTACAACTAAATGTGATTTTGTTTTTAATTTTTAATTGATTTTGAGAATTTAAATATTCTATATTTTCTGTTATTGCAAATGATGTAGTAATTGTTTGATAGGTTTTGTTTGAGCCTAATGGATTTATGCTATACCACCAAACGTTACTTGCATCTTTAACACTTACATCAATACCACAACTGTTAATCATGTCGCTCGAAACGCTTGATGTTGCGTATTTATAATAGTTTTGAACTTTGCAAAAATTTCTAAAAAACGCATCGCTAATTGGAGAAGTTGTTTCTGTTGTACTATCTTTTTTAGAGATTATAAAAGTAGTTTGACCTGAAGTATTTAAATAATTTTGAGTTTGTTTATAGTAGTTAGGTAAACTTGGTAAAACGGTTAAACCACCCGATGAAATATTCCAAGCGCCGTTGCTTGGTTGAGATATTGAATAACTTACACTGGAGTATGCGGGAGGAGTAATTAAAGAAAATTTAATAAATTCTGAAGATGCCGAAGTTAAAGCGGTTGATGTTGTTGCACTTGCTGTATTGCCTGAAGTAGTAGTTTCGTTGGTGGTATCGGCAACAGAACCTTCTTTCTTTTTACAAGAAAAAACTGTTAAAACACAAAACACAACAAATATTTTAAACACTACATTCAAGTTTAATTAGTTAATTGTTTTTTTAAATTTGCTAATTGGCGCGCTACCGATTTATCTAGTTGTTTATCACCAACTTTTAATACAAAACCACCAATTAAATCTTTATTTGTTTTTTCAATAAGTTCAACTTCGCCATTTAATTGTGTTTTTATTAAATGCAATGCTTTTTCGCGAGTAGCTTCGTCTAAGCCATTAGCCGATGTAACTACTGCAGTTATAATGTTTTTTTGTATTTTGTATTGTTCAATAAAACTGGTTACCATTGCAGGTATTGTTGCTTCGCGGCGCTTTGATGCAGCCATAGCAATAAAACTTAAAGAAATGGCGTTTACCTTTCCTTCAAAAATTGTTTTTAGTGTAGATACTTTTTTATCCGACTCAATAATTGGACTTTTTAAAAATAATACAAAGTCTTTAGATTCGGCACAAACAGATTTTAGTTGTTGCATGTCAGCATATACTGCCTCTAACTGGCCTTTTTCGGTGGCTAAATCTAATAACGATTTAGCATATCTTGATGCAACTATCATATTAATTTAAAGTTACTTCTTTCATTAAATTACTTACTAAAGCTTTTTGTTTTTCATCGCTCGATAATTCACTACGTAAAATCTTTTCAGCAATCTCAACAGATAAAGTTGCTACCTGATTTTTTAATTCAGCAACGGCTGCATTTTTTTCGGTAGTAATTTGCTCACGAGCCGATGTTAAAATACGATCGGCATCGGCAGTAGCTTTTGTTTTAGCTTCGGCAACTAATGCATCTTTCATTTCGCGCGCTTCTTTTAATAAGTTGTCACGTTCTGCACGGGCTTCAACTAATATTTTTTCGTTATTCGATTTTAATTCACGCATATCTTTTAACGCACTTTCGGCACTTGCTAATGCATTTTCAATTCCTTTTTCGCGCGCTTTAATAGCAGCTAAAATTGGTTTCCACGCAAATTTTGCAAGTAAAAATAAAAGTAAAATAAAAGTTATGGTTGTCCAAACAATTAAACCTATTGCTGGCTCTATTAAGCTTGCTAAAATAAATAAACTCATTTTATGTTGTTTTTAGTTGTATTCTTTTTGTTTTTTGTTTCGCTTTTAATTTCTTGCGAATTTCTTGCGAATTTTTTGTTTATTTTTTTATTATGAAAGATTTAAAATCTATTCAATAAAAAAAATTAAACCAAAACTATTACCAACCGTAATAGTTTTGGTTTTTTGTAAGCTTGCTATTATTTCATTAAAGCAACAACTACACCAAATAAAGCAACACCTTCTACAAGGGCTGCTGCGATGATCATTGCTGTTTGAATTTTAGCTGTTGCTTCTGGTTGACGTGCAATGGCATCCATTGCGTGCCCACCAATTTGTCCAATACCGATACCAGCGCCTATTACTGCTAAGCCTGCTCCGATTGCTGCGATACTTCCTGTCATTTTTTCTTTGTTTTTTATTGGTTATTAATTATTATTTAATGTTTTGCTGCTTCAATTGCATCATCGTCGGTGTTATGTACACCATCATCATTGTGATCGGCAACTGCCGAACCAATAAATAATGCAGTTAACATTGTAAATACATAGGCTTGTAAAAATGCTACTAACACCTCTAAAATATCAATAAACAATGCAAATGCCACAGATACTGGCGCAATGTAAATAGATTTGAAAACAAAAATTAATCCAATTAACGATATTACAATGATGTGACCAGCCGTCATATTTGCAAATAAACGAATCATTAAAGCAAAAGGTTTTGTTAAAATACCAACTACTTCAATAGGAATTAAAATTGGGTATAACCATTTTGGAGCAGGTGGCATAAAAATATGGTGCCAGTAAGCACCGTTTCCATTAATGTTTGTAATAATTAATGTTGCTACAGATAATACTAATGTAAATGCAATGTTACCTGTTAGGTTAGCACCAATAGGAATTAACCCAAATACATTGTTAATTAATATCATAAAAAAAACTGTTAACAAATAGGGCACGTATTTATCTGATCCGTGGCCGATATTTCCTTTAGCAATATCATCACGTACAAATGTAATCAGGGGTTCAAAAAACGATTGTTTGCCTTTTGGAGCCGATGTTACACCTTGTGTTTTGTAGGTATTAGCAATTGAGATAAACAATAACAATAACACTATAGCCGAAATAAGCATTTGTGTAACATTTTTAGTTATTGATATGTCGTAAATAGTTTCGGTTGTATCGCTTGAACTAATTTTTTCGTCGTGTAAACTGTATCCATTGTAAGTTGCGTGTCCGTGTTCAAAATTAGCTGATGAAAACACTTGAATTCCTTTTGTTGATGAATACAGAATAACAGGTAAAGGCAACGCAACGGCATCGTGACCTTCGCCCCAAAAATGCCAAGAGTGAGAATCGGAAACGTGCTCTAGTGCAATTGCTGTTATATCAATTTTCTCTTCAGAGCTTAAATTATTTCCTGCTTTAGCTTCAGCATCAAGTCCGTTATTGATTGCTGAAACAACTTCTTCTTGAGGTTCTGAAGCCGATAAGTTTACAGAAAAGGTTAATATTAGTGCTAATATCAATAATTTGATAAAAGAAAAGTGCTTTGATATACTGATTTTACTAGTCATTACGCAAAAATTGTAGTTTAAACTTTTAAATTCGGGTGCAAATGTAGATAAAATATGCCAAAATCTAAAATATTTTTGTCGTTTAAAACAACAAAAATTAAAATTGGTAAGATGTTTTTTAAATATCTTACCAAATAAAAAGCAGTAACACTTATTTTATTTAAACTATTTTATGGTTGATAAAATATGCAATTCTTTTAATTGTTCATCGCTAATTTCACTTGGGCTGTCAATCATCACATCTCGTCCCGAATTATTTTTAGGGAAGGCGATAAAATCTCTAATGCTATCACTACCTCCAAACAAGGAACATAACCTATCAAAACCAAATGCTAAACCGCCGTGTGGTGGTGCGCCAAACTCAAAAGCATTCATTAAAAATCCAAATTGTTTTTGTGCTTCTTCTTTGGTAAAACCTAATAAATCAAACATCTGTGCTTGCAAATCTTTATTATGAATACGAATACTTCCGCCACCAATTTCAACACCATTAATAACTAAGTCGTATGCGTTTGCTCTCACAGCGCCAGGGTTTGTTTTTAATAATTCAAAATCTTCGGGTTTTGGCGATGTAAACGGATGATGTTTAGCGTGCCAGCGACCAGCTAAAGATGCCAATAAATTTGGGTCGCCATCATTCCATTCTAACAAAGGAAAATCAATTACCCATAAAGCTGAGAAAGTTGTTTTATCTCTTAAGCCTAAACGAGTTCCCATTTCTAAACGTAATTCGCTCATGGCTTTACGAGTTTTATCTTCTGCGCCAGCAAGTACTAAAATCAAATCCCCTGGTTGTGACCCGCAAGCCACCGACCAAGCTTTTAAATCTTCTTCGTTATAAAATTTATCTACACTCGATTTGATAGTGCCATCAGCATTATGACGCGCATAAATTAAACCTGTTGCGCCTAATTGCGGGCGCTTAACCCATTCCGTTAATTCATCTAACTGTTTGCGTGTATACTCTGCTGCACCTTTAGCACAAATTGCTAAAACTATTTCAGCATCGTCAAACACTTTGAAATCTTTTCCTAATGTTACTAGTTTAAAATCAACAAATTTCATTTCAAAGCGTGTATCAGGTTTATCGTTGCCGTAAAACTTCATTGCATCAGCATAAGTCATATGCGGTACAAAAGGCATATCAATATTTTTAACCGCTTTAAATAAATGGCGAACCAATCCTTCAAACGTATCTAAAATATCTTGCTGTTCTACAAAACTCATTTCGCAATCTATTTGGGTAAACTCAGGTTGTCTATCAGCACGTAAATCTTCATCTCTAAAGCATTTTACAATTTGGTAATATCTATCGAAACCACCAACCATTAATAACTGTTTAAAAGTTTGAGGCGATTGTGGCAAGGCATAAAACTGCCCTTCATTCATTCGGCTTGGCACAACAAAATCGCGAGCCCCTTCGGGAGTTGATTTAATAAGTACAGGGGTTTCAACCTCCAGAAAATTTAGTTTATCTAAATAGTTTCGTGTTTCAATTGCCATGCGGTGGCGTAACTCTAAATTTTTTCGCACTTCATTTCTACGCAAATCTAAGTAACGGTATTTCATACGCAACTCATCGCCACCATCTGTATTATCTTCAATAGTAAATGGTGGAGTTATTGATTCATTTAAAATTTTAAATTCTTTAACTAAAATTTCAATTTCACCTGTTGGGTTGTTTTTGTTTTTACTTTCGCGCTCAATTACAGTACCCGTTATTTGTATTACATATTCGCGAGCTACGCTTCGCGCTTGGGTATTCATATTTTTATCAGCATCTTCGTTAAATGCTAGTTGAGTAATACCGTATCGATCTCTTAAATCAATAAAAGTCATTCCTCCTAAATCTCTTGATTTTTGAACCCAACCACTTAAAGTAACTTGTTTGTTGATGTCTGATAATCGTAATTCGCCGCAAGTGTGTGTACGTAACATAGTAAAATTTTAGGTCGCTAATTTATTGAAAATTGCCGACATTTAGTAAACAAAAAACCCGATTACAAAAATCGGGTTTAGTTAAGTTTATTTAGAATTATAATGCTCTTCGGCTGTAGTCCAGTTTACTATATTCCACCAGTTATTAATATAATCGGCACGTTTGTTTTGGTGTTTTAAATAATAGGCATGTTCCCAAACATCTAATGCTAAAATAATTTTCACAACATCATTATCTACAACACTTTTTCGCATAAACGGATTGTCTTGATTGGGAGTAGTTTCGATAATTAATTTGTTGTTACGTAACACTAACCAACACCAACCACTACCAAAATGCTTAGTTGCTTTTTCGGCAAATTGTTTTTTAAACTCTTCTACAGATTTAAACTCTGTAGTAATGGCCTTTGCTAAATTATTATGTGGCAAATTAATTTCAGCGTTGGGATTAGGTTTTAATAACAGCCAAAACAATGAATGATTTACATGGCCACCTAAATTATTTCGAATAACCGAGTTTGTTATTGCTGCATCAAGTTGCTTGCATTTTTCTATATCATTAACCTGATAATTAATGTTTGTTGATTTTGTTTCGTTTAACTTGTTAACGTATGCCTGATGGTGTTTTGTATGATGAATAGTCATCGTTTGTTCATCAATAAATGGCTCTAAGGCATTATAAGCATAAGGTAATGCGAGCAAAGTATAAGCAGGGTTTTCTAAAACCGATTGATTGGCAATGCTATCTAATGCATTTAATTTTTTTGCACTAACTAAATTAGTTACAATAGTTGATAGGCTTAATAACCCCGCTTTTTTAAAAAACTCTCTTCGGTTACTCATAATTATTAAGTTTTTAAAACTGAATTAATATCTGATTTTTTTCTACCGCAATTCCTTTAGTTACGGCAATTTTTTTAACAACACCATCTGTTGGCGATTTTAAAATGTTTTCCATCTTCATAGCCTCTAAAACAATAAGCGCATCGCCTTTTTTAACCTCCTGCCCCTCAGCAACTAAAATGTTTAACACCATACCAGGCATAGGTGCTTTTATGTCGTTTATTTTTTTAGATGTTGATAAATCTAAACCTAAACTTTGTAGTAAATCGTCGTATTTATCTTTAATATCAAGCGAGTAAACGGCGTTATTAATTTTAACAACAAGTTTTTTATCTTCGG
>JAYSUQ010000093.1:0-5022 GCA_043718985.1 Bacteroidota bacterium
ATTTGCAAAAATTTTCGGTTAAAGAAGGTTTAATACAATCCACCGTTAAGCAAATTGTTGAAGATGACTATGGCAATTTATGGCTAGCTACTAACAATGGGTTATCTAAATTTAATGGTAAAGATTTTGAAAACTACACAACTACTAATGGTTTACCAGCTAATGATATTACAACACTATATTTTACAAAAGATGTGTTATGTGTTGGCACTAAAAAAGGATTTTGCACCTTTGATGGCAATAAATTTTCATTTACCGATAACCACAAAAAAATAAGAGGTGCTACCAAAAAAATAATTCGAAAACTTGATATTTTGCATGTTTTTACTACACAAGGTTATTATTTAATTGATTTATCGGTTAAGCCATTTAAAGTAGATTCGGTTGCACTATCAAAC
Source organism: Bacteroidota bacterium (assembly GCA_043718985.1). GTDB lineage: Bacteria > Bacteroidota > Bacteroidia > B-17B0 > Aurantibacillaceae > UBA4416. The sequence goes on from JAYSUQ010000093.1 coordinate 399, forward strand.
ATTACCGATAGTAACATTACTGATGCAGAGTTTGATGAAGATGAAAACCTTTGGATATCGACGTCTAAAAACGGCTTATATTTTATTGAAATGGTAACTTCAACTAAAATACCAAAAGTAGTTTTAATACAAAGCTCTAAATCATCGGCTGTTATTGGTAAAAAATTAGTTAGGGTGGCAAACTTTAGCACCAATAACATACTTAAAGGTAATAGCATAACAAGCATCGAGTTTGATAAAAAAAATAATTTATTAATAAGCGATTGGGGTAATGGTGTGGCATCATTAAAATTTGATATTTATAACAACTCGGGGTTAAACCTTAAATACATTAACCTTGATACCATTACTAGAGATAGCCGTTTAATGGTTACCCGTGTAACATCAATTAATAAAGACAAAAACGATAATATTTATTTTTCGACTGATGGCTTTGGATTATACAAGGTTTTGTTAGATAAAAACACTAACGAGAACAATTATTTTTTACCTACAGATATTGTGCGTTTTGGTATTGACGATGGGCTTTATGGCAACCACCCACTAACCGTAATTGAAGATAACAACAATAATATTTGGATAGGCACCCTAGCCGATGGGTTAATATTAATGAATAACAAAAGTTCATTCAGCTTTAATCAAAAATCGGGATTATTAGAAGAAAAAGTAATTAGTGTTTTAAAAACAAGTGATAGCTCGGTTTGGTGTGGCACTTATGGTGGCGGTGCATTTGTATATAAAAACAATAAATTTAAAAATGCTTTTTGGGATCAAGGTATAAGCGAATCTATAATTAGAACGCTTTTAGAGGATAAATATGGTAATGTTTGGATGGGTACAACTGGCGGCGGTATTAGCATCATCTCTAACGAAAACGCCAAAACTACATTAAACGTAAGCAAAGTAATTTCTGAAATAAATGGCTTATCAAATAATTATATTTCGTTTTTACAAAAAGATAGGGCGGGTAATATTTGGGTTGGCTATCAATCAGAAAATAAAGTTGATAAAATTGAATTTAGCCCTAACTTAACCTTTACGGTTACAACCTATCCAATTACTAACCTAACAAAATTTACCACAGCCTGCTTGGTTGAAGATGCTGATAAAAACATTTGGATTGCCAGCAACGAAGGCGTTTGGGTACTAAATCCGAAAACAAAAAATATTAATAACGATTACGCTTCGTTTAAAAACATACAAACATTATTTACCGATTGGAATGGCAACGTGTGGCTTGGCTCAAATGATGTTGGTTTAATTATTTTAAAAAATAAATTAAAAGTACGTTATGCCGAAAGTAACAACGCTAATTTGTTTGAAAAATACACAACCGAAAATGGCCTTAGTAGCAATTGCGTTAATAGTATTTTATTTTTAAATGAATCGGCTTGGTTAATTACCAATAATGGCGTTAACGAAGTAATTATAGATAAATACTTAAACCGTATTAAAGAGATAAAAGCCTATAATAAAGGTAACGGTTTTGCATCTTACGACAACAAACCAAACTCGGCAATTGTAGATGATGAAGGAGTAATTTGGATAGGATCGGTTGATGGGCTTACTAAGTACGATAATTTAAGTGGTAATAAAATTGAATTAACTACAAAAAAATTAAAAGCAATTATTGATGCTGTTTACATTAATAACAAACAAATTAATTGGGGCGATGCTAAATTATTTTTAACCGATGAGTATTCATCAGTTAAGTTTAATGGCTTATTAAATTGGAATCGAATACCAAAAAATTTAAGTTTAGATTATACGCACAATTCATTAGATTTTGTTTTAAATACTGATAACATTGCCGATCAAAAAGCAGTAAACTTTCAGTACAAATTAATTGGTTACGAAAAAACCTGGAATACTGTTTTTGCCTCAAACGTTATAAATTATAAAAATTTACCATCGGGCGATTACAGTTTAATTATTAAAGCATCGTTAAGTACCGAATTTGAAACAGCCGATGAGTTTACTTATCAGTTTAGCATTAAGCCCCCAATTTGGCGCACAACGTGGTTTTATTTAACAATAGGTGCTGGCTTTATGTTGTTGCTTTATTATTTTATTGCAAACAGAGAACGCCGATTAAAACGAGAAAAACTAAAACTCGAATTAGAAGTTAAAGCTAGAACTTACGAAATTGAAAAAAAGAAAAAAGAAATTGAAGTGCAAAGCGCATTAATAAACGGCATTAATAAAGATATGACCGATAGTATTATTTATGCACAACGCATACAAAAAACAATTTTGCCAAGTAGAAGTTTATTAAAAAAATATTTTTCGGATTTTTTAATATTATACAAACCTCGTAACATTGTTAGTGGCGATTATTATTGGTTTAAAGAAATCAATAACATTGTTTATGTTGCAGCTGTTGATTGTACTGGCCACGGTGTACCAGGCGCATTTATGTCGTTAATATCGAGCAGTATTTTAAACGAAGCAGTTAATTTATTTGGCAACCTAAACAACCCTGTAAAAATAGTAGAATATTTACGACAAGAAATTAGTGCACGCTTAACTCAAAACAACAAAGAAAGTGTGTATGATGGTTTAGATATTGCATTGATTTGTTACGATAAAGAAAAACAAACCGTTGAGTTTGTGAACGCCAATAGGCCATTATATATAATTACAAATAACGAATTAATTACACTAACCTCAGAAAACGTTAATATTGCTGGCTTTGCAGATATTAAAAGTGTAATACCAACAAAAACATACTACGTTAAAAAAGACGATTTATTGTTTTTGTTTACCGATGGTATAACCGATCAATTTGGCGGCCCTCGAAACAAAAAATACAATACATCAAAACTACGCCAGTTTTTATTAATGAACGATCATTTATCTTTAATTGACTTACGCGATAAATTAGATGCCGAGTTAACAGATTGGCAAGGTACTTACGAACAAACTGATGATATTTTATTTATGGGTTTAAAAATTTAATAGCTTGTTTGTTAAATTTAAAATCTATACCGTTTTTTAAACTGCTACTTCCTTTTGTATTAGGCATATTAGTTTGTTTAACTATTAACGTTCCAAAACACCACCTTTTATTTACCGCCATATCATTTACAATTTTTATTGTTTTGTTTTTTTTAAGTAAAATAAAATTACAATTGTTTTGGCTAAAAAAGGCTGTTACCCTAAGTGCAAGTTTGTTTTTATGCTTATTAGCTTTTACAGCTATTTACTTTTATAACCAATTAAATTACACCAACCACTACAAAAAACAATTAGCCGTATACAATAACCAATGCATGGTAACGGTAAGCGATGTTGTAAAACGAACTAAAACACTCACAATTATACCTGTTGATGTTAATTTTTGTTTAATAAATAATAAATGGAAAGCAGTAAGCGGCAAAACGTTAGTATATTATAAAGATACTGCAGTTGTTTTTGAAATTGGACAATCGTTATTAATAAATCAAAAATTTAGCCCAACATCAAAACCAAAAAACCCCTTTGAGTTTGATTATAAAGTTTTTTTAGAGCGTAAAAATATTTTTAACGTGCTGTTTGTAAAGCCTAGCGAGTGTTACAAAATACCACAAACCTCAAATCAATTTTCTATACCAAAACTTGGCAATCAAATTAAACAAATTGTTATTGCTAATTTAAAAAAACTACCATTAACACAACAAGCCTATTCAATATCGGCAGCATTATTAGTTGGTTACGACGATGAAATTGACTCAGATATCATTCAACAATTTTCGCACTCAGGCACCTTGCATGTTTTATCCGTATCGGGTATGCACACGGGCGTAGTTTATACAATTGTTTTGTTCTTGTTTTCGTTAATTGATAAACATAATCGGTTTAAAAAAACAAAATGTTTAGTGGTGCTCGTTATTTTATGGCTATTAGTTGCCATTACTGGTTTCTCGCCATCAATATTACGTGCAGCAATTATGCTAAGTTTAATGATAATTGGTAAAACCTTTTATAAACAAGGCAACGCATTTAATACCTTATTTATTTCGGCATTTGTTTTATTATTATTTAACCCTTACTTAATTGTTGATGTTGGTTTTTTGTTAAGCTATTTTGCAGTGTTTGGTATTTTGTACCTGTATCCATTAATTTATAACCGTATTTATTTTAATAACATTGTTTTACGATGGCTTTGGGCTAGCACGGTTATATCGTTATCGGCAACTATAGTAACGTTGCCTATTACGTTATATTTTTTTCATCAATTTCCTATTTGGTTTGTGTTTTCAAATTTGATTATTATTCCGTTAAGCATGGTGTTGTTATTTGCAGCCTTATTTGCAATGGTGTTTATAAAAATAAGTATTGTAACAACAATGTTAACTTACATATGTAATGCTACAACTACAGTTATGCTTTGGTTTGCAAAATTAACTGATAATGAAACGTTTGGTTACATTGATAATATTAAGTTTACTACCACCGACACCCTTTTTTTATCGGCAATACTAATTCTGTTTTTTTTAATACTAATTCATAAATCAAACAAACACGTTTTATTGTTGTTAAGTGTTAATGTTTGTTGGATAGTTGTTTGGTGTAATACTTTTTATAATAATCAGCAACAAAACGAATTAGTTATTTTTAGCATTAAAAACAAAACAGCGTTCTC
>JAYSUQ010000094.1:0-1850 GCA_043718985.1 Bacteroidota bacterium
AGCGTGTAATCGAGCTTTGTAAATTTGCATTAATTTTAAAAAAAACAAATCAAATACAAGCTTTGCAAATTGCTTTAGAGTGTGAGCAAGTTGCTTTAAAATCGCAAAGTAACAATCATTTAGCTAAAAGTTATAATTTGCTGGGCATTTTGTATTACAAAATTGGTAATTATACTAAAGCTTTAAGTTATCAAACGCAATCGTTAAACCATAATAACAAAGCTAAAAATAAAGTAGCTATTGCTAATAATTATTTAGATTTAGGGAATATTTATTCGGATATTAATAAGTTAGACGATGCAGAAACCTATTATTTAAAGGCTTTACAAGAATACAATTTTTTAAATAATAAATTATTAATTGCTAAATGTTTAATTAATATTGGTGTTTTAAAATACGATCAACAACAATACAACGCGGCTTTTCAGCAATTTAACCAAGCTTTAAATTATGCCAGCGATTTAAATAATTACGAATTATTGGCAAGTTGTAATAATAATATTGGTGGCGTTTTAAATTCTCAAAACAAAACTGATAGTGCTTTAATTTATTTTGAAGAGGCAGAAAAATATTTAAACATTACCGAAAACACTAATCAACTAGCCGATTGTTACAATAACTTAGCAAATGTTTATACCAAAAAAAATAATTTTAAATTAGCTTTTAAATATATTTCCCTAACCGATACGTTAAGTAAGTTAAATAATTACTCGCAAATTTTAATTGAGTTATGTGATACTAAAGCCTTGTTTTACGAAAAACAAAACAACTATGTGTTGGCTTATTATTGGAGTAAAAAATACCATACCATTAAAGATAGTATAAATGCCATTGAACTTAACCCTATAATAATTAACGATGTTGATGCCGATAATATTGATACTAATGTATTAAATACTACTACCAACAATAACAGTAAGTTGTATTTTGGATTATTAATTTTATTATTAATTAGTATAACGCTATTTTTAGTTAATCAAAAAAATGAATAAAAAAGATAAAACACGCGTAAACGTTGTTTACTCAACCAATCCTAATTTTAGTTTTGATACTAACGATGATGAAATACAAAACACACTACCACCACAACAACAAAATTTAAAATTATTTTTAGATAGAATTGGTGGTGGTAAATTAGTAACACGCATTAGTGGTTTTGTTGGCACCGAAGCCGATTTAAATGATTTAGGTAAATTACTAAAGCAAAAGTGTGGAGTTGGTGGCAACACAAAAGATGCTAATATTTTAATACAAGGCGATAATCGCGACAAGCTATTAGAGTTGTTAACTAAAGCAAATTATAAAGCAAAAAAAGCTGGGGGATAATTTTTTAAGTACTTTATTAAAATGCGAAAGTCCCGGCCACTACCCCGAGACTTTCTTAACCAATCAATCTAACTACACTAAAACTTACTACCAACTGTAACTGCAATAGTCGTGCCATTATTTTTTAAACTCGATTTATCTACATAATTTGCATTGTACATATAGTAATTTTCGTTTTGTAAACTTTTAGTAACCGATACATCAAAGTACCATTTATCTTGCCTAAAGCCAATACCACCTGTATAAAATGTTTTTACAAAATTGCCATTAAAAGTTTGCTCAAACGGGCTACCGTATGCAGCGTAACCCGCTCTAATAAAAACGGGTTTTAAATTTAATTCTGCCCCTACTTTTAAGTTAGCCGATTTTGTGTACTTAGTTCGTATAGTTTTGTTAACATCGGCAAAAACTAACTCGCCTTTTGATGCTTGTAACGAAGCCTGATTATAATTTATAACTTCATAATCAATATTTATTGCAGCTATTTTTTTATGTAAATAAGCTATGCTGCCAATTAATTTCAT
>JAYSUQ010000095.1:0-1850 GCA_043718985.1 Bacteroidota bacterium
CCAAAATGTTATAATCTGCTTTGTCGTATTGAGCTCGTTGAACAATATCAACAGCCAACCCATCTTTTGTTTTTTTAAGTAAGCGCTTTAAATCTTTTAAATTTGCATATTCTAAATATATTTTACCGTTTTCAACCTTTAATCCTTTTTGTAAAATATCGTAATTTTTCCATTTATCGCAGTTTTTACAAGCCTTTGCATCGGGCATTAATAATTTTTTTGATTTTGTATTAAAAGGTATTGTTAATTCTTTTTTCTTTTTTGCCCCTGCATTAAAACTATCATAACCTCCAAATGTTGCTATGGCATAAACTTTCTTTTTATCTTTATCGGGTGTACATGTTATCCCAATCATCATGTACTGTGCTTTTAATAAAACCTCTTTATCTTTTTTGTTATTTTCCCATCGGGTGTATATTACTTTGGCAATTTGTGCCGTTGTATAATTATCACGCCCTTTGCTAATAGGCGCATTCATTGCAACTTCTTCGCCTTTTTTAGTGCCTCCGCTTTTTACTAAATTTTTTTGTACTTTTTTAGGATCAACTTTTACTTGCCCCGACGATGACATTTTTTTAGCATCAATTGCTGCACCTTTAATTAAAATATCATTTACTTCAAAAGTATCTAAGCCATTTTTAATTCTAAACTTATTTAATTCGGTAATTAAATGGTTTGGCAAATCATCTATGTTAAAGTTGTCTTGCGCATTAATTATTAGGCTTGCAAATAAAAATAAAATAGTAATAGTTTGTTTCATAATGTAGTTTGTTTTTTCGGGTAACGTAGTGTTTTGTAAATATTGCAAAAAGCAAGCAATGCTAAGGCAAGTAGTATTCACAAAGTTTCAACAAAATAAAAAACAAAAATTGTACTTTATTGGTAGAAAAAAAGTTCAACTATTTTTTTGTTAAAATCTCATAACATTTTAATAGTTAAAATGTATTTTAAGTATATTTAATCGGTTAAAAAACACATTATGCAAAAAATAGTTATACTAGGGTTAAGCTTATTAAGTTTTAATTTTTATGCGCAAGATACCGTAAAAATTAAAACTGCAATTACTCCCGAACAAGAAACCGAAAACGCCTATAACATTGGGTTAGAGTTTTTGGGTAAAAAAGATTACAACAATGCTATCGAAAATTTTTCGAAAGCATTAACAATTAATCCAAATTTTGATAAAGCTTATGTTAGTCGTGGTTTTGCAAAATTTGATTCAAAAAATTACAATGCATCGTTAGATGATTATGCAAAAGCATTAGCATTAAAACCTATTAACACGGAGGCATTATTTGGTAAAGCTCAAGTTTTTTATGCGCTAAAAAATACCGATTCGTGCATGTTGTATTTAAATAAAACAACATTAATTGATGAGTCGTTTAGTAAAGCATATTATTTAACAGGGCAACTAAAATTTGAAGCTCAGCTTTACAAAGAAGCGATTAGTGCTTACGATAAAGCCATTGTTGCTAAAGCAAATTACGCTTATGCATTTAACGATAGGGCATCGGCAAAAAAACAATTAGGCGATGATGCTGGCGCCATTGCCGATTATGAAAAAGCTATTGCAAACGACAGTAAACTTTTTTTTGCTTATAATAATTTAGGTTCTTGTAAACGTAACAAAGGCGATAACCTAGGCGCTATTGCAGCATACAATAAGGCAATTGAATTAAAACCCGATTACTACGTTGCATTAAACAACCGCGGCACATCAAAATTAAACAACAATGATATTACTGGCTCTGTAGCTGATTTTGATGCAGCGCTTAAATACAACCCAAATTATGCTTTAGCGATGAACAACATGGCATCTGCCTACATTAAAAAAAAGGAATATAAAGCGG
>JAYSUQ010000096.1:0-14955 GCA_043718985.1 Bacteroidota bacterium
CATAATGGTTACGCTACCGAGGCCGCTCAATTATTTAAAAATTATGCGTTTAGTAATAATATATGCGAGTCGCTTGTTTCAATTATTCATATAAATAATGAAGCTTCGCAAAAAGTCGCTATTAGAAACGGCATGGTACAAGAAAAAAAAATTATGTTTTTTAATGCACCACATTATTTATATCGAATTCAAAATAATAAAACTCACGTATTAAAATGAAAGATTCATTTGATACATCGTACTACGAATCGCCAATTGGATTAATGGAAATTAAAAGCATTAATCAACAAATTTGTTCAGTTTTATTTATTGATAAACAAACTGAGCCTTTTGTAATTGAAACTCCATTAAATAAAGAATGTATTGAGCAATTAAAAAAATATTTTGCAGGCACGCTTCATCAATTTAATTTACCAATTTATCAATTAGGTACCAATTTTCAGCAACGTGTTTGGAGCGAAGTAAATAAAATAGAATATGGCACAACCTTAAGTTATAGTTTACTTGCACGCAAAATTGGCGATGTAAAAACTGTAAGAGCAGTTGGTACCTCTAATGGTAAAAATCAAATTGCAATAATTATGCCTTGCCACCGGGTTATTGGTACAGATGGTAATTTAACTGGCTACGCTTGGCAAATTTGGCGTAAAGAGTGGTTACTAAAACACGAAATAACTTTTGGAGGAGTTACCGAAGGTAGATTATTTTAATTTTTTATACCAACATAAAAATTACGATCAACTTTTATTTTTTTTATTTTTTTTGGTAGTGCTATAACTTGCCAATCTGTTGTAGGTTTTATCCAAATTAAATGGTTTGTTTTTATTTTTAGTGGCATGGTAAATCCATTTATACAATTACTGTATTTGTAAAATAAGTTATGCTTACTAATTTTATATTCAAACAACGGAATTTGAATTGTACGTAAGTATTGATTAAAAAATAAGTTAAAATCAATATTTGTATAATTACATATAAAGTTTTCTAACTCGTTTGTCGAAACTGTTTTATGGTAATACTCTTCGTTTAGTTTTATTAATAGTAGTTTAAATTTAGCATCATCGTTTATAATTTGTCTAAGTGTATGTATAACATTACTACCTTTATTATAAATATCACTGCTGCCTTCTTGTTTTACATTGTAATTTCCAATTAATGGCACATCATTATTTATATCATTACGCACACCCGTGGCATAATCGTTACCCGCTTCTTTTCCAAATTCACATTCGGTAAATAACACTTCGCTATATGAGGTAAAGCCTTCGTGTATCCAATTATCGGCTACATCGGTTGCGGTAATGCTATTGCCAAACCACTCGTGCCCAGTTTCGTGCACTACAATAAAATCCCATTTTAAACCCCAACCCGTTTTTGATAAATCGCGACCTGCATAGCCATTTATATAATTATTACCATAGGCTACATTACTTTGATGTTCCATGCCAAGGTAAGGCGCTTCAACAATTTTATAGGTATCGTTATAAAAAGGATATGGCCCAAACCAATTTTCAAAACAATTTAGTGTTTTTGTAACGTTAGGTTTTAAATGCAAAATTGCTTTTTGTTGGTGGTAATTTAAAATCCAATAATCGGTTATTAATGTTCCGTTGCTTGCATTAATACTATCGTGCAAATAAATATATTTACCAATGTAAGGTATAATGTTATAGCTATTTATTGGGTTTTTAATTTCCCACATATAGGTAGTAAGTTGCAAAGGTTGCTTTGTAATTTTAATTAGTTTTCCGTTGCCAACACCAACTAACGTATCGGGTACTGTTATGTTTAATATGGCGCCATTATCGGGCTCGTCACTTTGCAAATCTTTACACGGGTACCACACACTTGCGCCATCACCTTGGCAGGCAACACTCATCCAGGGGTTGTTAAGCGAATCTTTTTTAAAAACCCAACCACCGCTCCAAGGTGGGTTAATTGCAATTTTTGGATATCCCGAAAAATAAATTGTTAAATAATGCGTTGAGTTTAATTGTTGTTTTGGTAACTCTATAATGTAACGGTTATTTTCTTTTTTATAATTAGTGTATTTTAATTCGTCTAAAAACAAACTGTCTATTTGCATTGGAGTTTGCAAATCTATTTGCATTAATAATGAGGGTAAAATTTTTGTCACCAAATATTCTATTTTATTACTACCAGTAATTGACTTAGAATTATAATTTGGAGTAACCGAAATGTTATAATGCTTAACATCCCACCAGTTACGGTAACTTGTATTGCTGCCAATTAAGGTGTCATTTTTAGTGAATTTTAATTGTTGCGAAAAACTCACATTAAAAACAAACATTAACAATAACAAAGCTTTCATTAAATTGAATTGGTTAAGGTGTCTCGTAATCTTTCTGTAAAATTACCAAACACCTCGTTTTCTAATAAATTATAATTATGTGGCAGGTAAGATTTTATAAAACACTTGTTTTTTAAATGATGTATTTGATGGCAATTTGTATAAAGTGGTTCAATAATATGTGAGGCAATAAAAATGGTTTTTCCTTTTTTATTTAACAACTCAATAATTATTTGCAACGATTTATTCGACTCTAAATCTAAGCCATTAAAGGGTTCGTCAAAAATATAAATTTGTTTATCTTGTTTTAATTGCGAAACAATTAGTAGTTTTTTTTTCATACCAGTCGAGTAATTTTCAATAAACTCATTTAGTGGTAAATTAAAAATATGTGATAACTCAATTTCATTATAATTTAAATTAGATAAAGGAAACACACTTAAAAATTCTTTAGCTGTTAATTTTGGATAAAAAAAAGATTCGGCATCAATGTAGGCTATACTGTTTTTTTTAATTGCATTGTTGTTATACAAAATAGTTCCTACATCGGGTTGCAAGTACCCAGCTAATAAATTAAAAAAAGTTGTTTTTCCGCTTCCATTTAAGCCCACAATACCGTGTACTTTACAATCTTCAAAATTTATCGATAAGTTTTCTAAAACCAAATCACTTTGGTATGTAAAGGCTAAATTATTAATTGTTATCATCTAAATAGTTACTTAAATTTTTAATAGCTCCTTGTCGCGCTTGTAAACACAACGCTACCGAAATTGCTGCAATGTATAAATTAAACATTCCTAATAAAAAAATCATTAATTTAATTTGATTACCATTTCCCTTTTTATTGTAATGGTAGCTTTCATATTTAATGCAAATAATGGCAAATAAAATAAGTACGTTGTACGCTAAAAAAAATAAATTAAACCACAGCATATCAAAATTAAAAGCAGTATTTATAACCAACACGGGTATATTAATTATTAATAATTTTATAACTGCCGAATTAAATTTTGAAAACAAAAAATAACTTGGCGATTGTTTACTGGCTTGCAATAATTGCACACACTCATTTGTATCGTAAAACGAAAATAAAGTGGAGTTAAATAAAAACAAAGCAACTAACGAAAATAATTTTAATGGCGAAAACAAAACGGCCAATATTAAAAATAAAACTAGTGGAATAAAATTTTTACGAATGCCAGTTATAAAAATATAATCGGTTTTAAAATAGATTGTTAGTGTAATTAATTTTAACTGAATTTTTGTTTGTGATTTTAAATAAGGGATAATTAATACCATTAAATGTAGCAAAAAAAAACAATACCAATACGAGCTTAATAAACAAGGCAAAGAGAGGGGGAGTAAAAATAATTGGTACTCAATTACAATTTGTTGTATTGGATTATTAAAATGTTTTAATATAAATGGCTTATCGTTTCGTTTTTGATGAAAGCTATAAAACGCATAAAAAATAATACCAACAGCATAAAAACCAACTTGTTTAGGATGATTAAAGGTAAAATATGAAACGCCTAACAGTAATGCTAAAATCAAAAAAAATAAGATCCCCAAATCGCGTTTAAGCTGATAGTATCTTATTTTTAAAAGTTGCAAAATGTTTTATTAAAATTATTTTTTGTTTTTTTGCATCGGGTTCCCTCCAATGCTTTGGCCTCTACCAACTGTTTTTGTTTTAAACACATCAAATGCACTTGGTACATCTTTTAAATTCCAACTGTTGTTTTTTTCATCTATATCACAAGTTTCTTTAAATGGATCAATTAAAACAGAGGCTACTTCTTTATTTTTTGAATATGTTTTAACGCAATTTTTTTCGTTTTTACGCCAAATGTATGCCGTAATTCTATCAACCTCAGTTGTACCATCTTTAAAATTCCATTGTATAATTATTGGGCTAACGCAACCACCTTTATTTGTAAAATGCAGTTCATAATTATATTTTGCTTTTAAAAAATTGTAAGCCGAGTCGCTCACTGTTTCTAAATTTTCGTTTCGGTTAATTGGTTTTTTTTCAATTTCGGTTTTTATTTCGGGCTTGTAGTGAAAATAAAAATCGCGTAATGTAGTATCAGCATCTATTAAAAACTTATAACCTTGCTGTTTATTTCTAATTTTAGATATTGATTCAAATTCTTTTTGTTTAGGATATATTTTAATTGTATCCATTTTAACAGGTACTGTTTTGTTATTTATTAAGGTGTAAGCTTTAACCGAATCTAACGCCACATCAACAGGCTCTATGTCATAAAACCAAGCTCTCCAGTACCAATCTAAATCAACGGCGCTTGCATCTTCCATTGTTCTAAAAAAATCGGCAGGGGTAGGGTGTTTAAATGCCCAGCGTTGTGCATATTGTTTAAATGCAAAGTCAAATAAATCTCGTCCCATTACAGTTTCTCTTAAAATGTTTAGGGCAGTACAAGGTTTGCCATAGGCATTAGCGCCAAAATTATTTATGTTTTCGCTGTTTGTCATTATTGGTTCTAGCTGATCTTTTGGCAAACGCATATAATCTACCATTTTATGAGCAGGGCCACGGTTGCTTGGGTAATTATTATCAAATTCTTGTTCGGTTAAAAACTGAACAAATGTATTTAACCCTTCATCTAACCAGCTCCATTGGCGCTCGTCGCTATTAATTATCATCGGAAAAAAATTATGACCAACCTCATGTATAATAACTCCTAACATACCGTATTTAGTTGCTTCCGAGTAAGTACCATCTTTTTCGGCGCGCCCAAAATTAAAACATATCATTGGGTATTCCATTCCGTTAGCAGCCTCAATACTTTGCGCAACGGGGTAGGTGTAGGGTATAGTAAATTTAGAATAGGTTTTAATGGTATGTGCAATTGTTTTGGTTGAGTATTTGCGGTATAATGGTTGCGCTTCTTTACCATAAAAACTCATACACATAATTTTTTTTCCTTCAACTTTAATTGGTAAGGCATCCCACATAAATTTACGAGAGCTTCCCCAAGCAAAATCTCGCACACTATCCGCTTTAAAAATCCAGGTTTTAGTTGCATTGCTTTTTGTTTTTTCGGCATTAGTACATTCATCTAAAGTTACTACCTCTGTTACATCGTCATAATTAGTTGTAGCTTTTGTGTAGCGTGCCATTTGTGATGGCGATAATACTTGTGCATAATTTTTACATTCGCCAGTTGAGCATATTAAATGATCGGCAGGCACCGTCATTTTTACAATATAATTACCAAAAGCTAAAGCAAACTCGCCACGACCTGTAAATTGTTTGTTTTGCCAACCTTGAAAATCGCTATACACACACATACGAGGGTACCATTGCGAAAGGGTAAATAAATAATTTCCATCTTCTTTAAAATATTCGTAGCCACCACGGCCACCAATTTCCATACGGTTTCCTATTTTATATTGCCACTCAATATTAAATTTTACAATTGCTTTAGGGTTTAAAGTTTTAGGTAAATCTAAACGCATCATTGTTTCGTTAATGGTGTATTTAATTGGCTTACCTAATTCATCTGTTACTTTTAATATTTTATCGCCTAAACCTTGCAATAGTTTTTCTTTATCTAAATCTTTAATAGCAGCCTCATCTATTGGTTGGTTAATTTTGTTACTATTAAAATATTGATTTTCGCCTTTTGGTTGATGTTCATTTTCATCTAACTGTAACCATAAATAGTCTAATTTATCGGGCGAGTTATTGTAATAAGTTACAGTTTCTTTACCTTTAATAAGTAAGTTTTTTTCGTCAAGGGTTACATCAATGTTATAATCTGCTCGTTGTTGCCAGTACTTATTGCCAGGTGCACCCGATGCCGTTCGGTATTCGTTAGGGGTTGGTAATATGGTGCCTAGCTGCTCAAATTTATTGGCGTGGTTTGATGTTGGATTATTTTTTATGTTTTGTGCCGTTACTAAAAACGATAATAAACATAAAGTGGTAGTATATTTAAAAAGAGAAGTTGTCATAGGGTTAGTTATTTTTTAGGGGTAAATCTAATAAAAAAGGATTAATAACAATTACCATTTAACCCTATTTTAAGCCACACAAGTTTATAATTTTATAATTAATTTAAATAGTATTTTTACAAATGAATTTTTTTAAAATAATGATAGTAGCATTGGTTTTTATAACCATTAGTAGTTTTAAAAAACATCCCAATCATATTGGTATTGTTAATGTAAAATATACATCAACTAGTTTGCAAATAACTACCAAATTAAATATAACAGATTTAGAAACCACATTAAGAAAATCAACATCAACAAAAATTGATATTTTAAATCCAAGTAATAAACCATTGGTCGATTCTGTTTTGTTTAGTTATATAAACACTCATTTACAAATTGCTGTTAATTCAAAATTCAAATCACTAACTTTTGTTGGTTACGAGCGTGTTGATGAAAATATTGAAACCTATTTAGAACTTAAAAACAAGCAACTACCAAAAAAAATAAACATTAATTGTAATTTATTGTATGATTATTTTCATCATCAAACAAACCTAATTCATATCGAAATTAAAGAAAAAGAACAAAGTAAAAAGTTAAGTAACCCTGCTGCAAAAACAGAATTTAATTTTTAACTATTTTATTTTGAAACGCCACTTAATAGTTATTGCTGGGCCAACAGCTGTTGGTAAAACTGCTTTATCTATTGAGTTAGCAAAGTTGTATAATTGCCCAATCGTATCGGCCGATTCGCGCCAATTTTTTAAAGAAATGACAATTGGCACCGCAAAACCTACTATTGATGAAATGCAGGGTGTTGCGCATTATTTTATTAATAATATCAGTATTCACGATAATTATAACGTTGGCCAGTTTGAACGAGATGCAATTGAGTGTTTAGATTTATTATTTAAAAAACATGAACAAGTAATTTTAGTTGGCGGTTCGGGCTTGTATATAAATGCGGTTTTAAATGGCGTAGATGAGTTTGAAGAAATACCTTTGCACATTAGAGAACAATTAATTAAAGATTATAACGAAAAAGGGTTAATTTATTTGCAACAAACTTTAAAAATAAAAGATGAAATTTACTACAACCAAGTAGATTTAAATAATCCACAACGTATAATGCGAGCATTAGAAGTGTGCATTCACAACAACAAACCATACTCTAGTTTTCGTAAAAAAGAAAAAAAACAACGTTCGTTTAATTCAATTAATATTTTAATTAATACTGATAGAGAAAATTTATATAACCGAATTAATAATCGTGTAGATTTGATGATGCAAAATGGGTTACTAACCGAAGTTAAATTATTGTATCCTTACAAGTATCTAAACGCACTAAATACAGTTGGTTACAAAGAGTTGTTTAGTTTTATTGATAACGAAATTACACAACTACAGGCTATTAATTTAATTAAACAAAATTCTCGTAGGTACGCAAAACGCCAATTAACTTGGTTTAATAATAAGGCTAATTTTGAAACGTTTGAACCAACTGATTTTGAAAAAATTAGAGCCTATATAGATGTTATCATTCAATACTCGTAACAATGTTTTCATTTATAAAAGATTATAATAAATTAAAACCAGCAATTATTAATGTAATTATTGCCGAGTTTTTTATACAATTAGTTAACGCTACTTTTATGAATATTTTGCCATTGTATATGAGTCGCAAAGGGTTTAGCGACGAGCAAATTGCATTATTTATTACATTTCGTTTTTTAGGTGTTTTTGCATTAGCCTTGCCAATAGGTAACCTAATAAAAGGTAGGATAATGAAACCGTTTTTTTACATCTCTTCAATTTTAGTGCCTTTGTTTGGCCTATGCATTGTGTTGTGTATTTATTTTAAGTTAACTTTTTTAATTTACGTTTCGTTATTGCTGTGGGGCGCATCATTCACATTTATGCAAATACCAATTGCGCCTTATATTTTACGAAATTCGCCAAAGGAACAGCATACATCGGGCATTGCCTTAAGTTATAGTACCTGGAGTTTTGCAGGCATTTTTAGCGGAATTATAATTGCAACTTTAGATTGGATAAACCCACAACTATTTAATGAGGCAAGCGTGCTTATTTTGTTTTCGATATTAGGTTTTGGCGGTATTTATTTTGTAACTAAAATAAACTTAATAGAAGAGGTGAGTGATAAAAAAACAAATAATTTTAAGCCCGAAAAAAACGATTGGTTATTAATTGCAAAAGGCTTAATACCAACATTAATAATAGCAACTGGCGCAGGCTTAACCATACCTTTTATTAGCCTGTTTTTTGATAAGGTACATCATTTAGGCAAAGGAGGTTTTTCGGTAGTAAGTGCCATAGCAGCAATATTAGTTGCTTGGGGCGCTATGTTAGTTCCAAAAATCAAAAATAAAATTGGATATAAAATTGCAATTCCCACTACACAATCATTGGCAGTAATATCATTAGTTGCATTAGCTACCACGCAATTTTATAGCCAATATAGCGTGGCATTATACATTGCAATTGCGTGTTATTTATTAAGGCAACCACTTATGAATATGGCAGGCCCAATGACATCGGAATTAGTAATGAATTATGTTGGCGAAAAAAACAGAGAAATAACAAGCGCACTTACAGCAGCTATTTGGAGCGGTAGTTGGGTAATTAGCGGTTTAATGGTAAAAGTTATGTTTGGTAAAGGATATATGTTTGTAAACATATTTTTAATAACGGCTTTGCTTTATGCCTTTGGTGTTTTTTTATATTATTTATTAATTGTAGATTATACCAAACGAGAAGAAAAAGGGTTAATAAAATAATTTAAAACAGTAACACAAACGTTTTTTCTGATGCAATTGCGGCACCATTACTTGTTGCAGGTGCCCATTTTGGTAAAGTGCTAATGGCTTGCATTAATTCAAAATCGCAACCCTTACAATCATTAGTAGTATTGGTAATTGTTTTCACACTTATAATGCCTTTTGCATTTACGTTAACTGTAATTTTAAAATTACCTTTCAAATCATTTGTTAAGCCTTCTTTTTTATAATACTCTAAAACATAATTTTTAATCGCCAACTCGCCACCTAAATAAAAGGCAGTAGTTTGCATTGTACTTGGCATGTTTTCTAAGGTCGAGTTTTCGGCATTTTTTAAAGCTCCGCTTTTAGCGTTATATTTTTTATCAGTTAATTTCTTTTCTTTAGCTGATTCATCGGCCTCAGTTTTCTCTTTTAAAAGATAATCTAAATCTATATTTGATTTTGCTACCGATGGCGCAAGTGTTACAACATCATTCATTGCAATACTTTTGTTATCTAACGCGCTATTCTCGCCTTTTTTTTCAGTGTCGAGTTTCGCAATTGTATTTAAAGCTAAATTTGTTGTTGTTTGTGAAATTGCATTAGTAGTTGCAATACTAGATTTTGATGGTACATTAGAAAATTCATTTTTTTTAACATCATTTTCAGCTTGTAGTTTTTCGTTTTCAAATTCTGATGTAGATTCCGCTATTGCTTTAATTGTATAGGTTGGTAATTTATTTTTTTGCGACAATATTTTTGTGTCAATTTTAATACCAGTAGTTGTATTTTTAGTAAGTAATGCATCCGAATTTTGCAAATGGGTAGCCGAATTTATTTCAACGTTTTTTGTTTCGGTAACCTTAGTGTTTAATGCTATAGTAGGTTCGGTTAAAATGTTTTTAGATTTATTATACACAAACACACTAAGTAATATTATTAACGCTACCGATGCTGCAGCACCTATCCAAGCGTAAGTCGATGTTTTTTTTACCACACCGTTATTAACCCTGTCTGTTATTTTTTTATCAACTTCTGCAATTAATTGTTGAGGCTCATTTATTTTCGAAAAATCTGCAAACCCATCTAAAGCATCTTGCTCAAACTCATCAACATTAAATTTAGTATTATTAAACGCAATAGTTTTATCACTACTTAAATTCTCATCAAGTAATTTTAAAAAATCGTTTTTATTTAAATTTATTTTTTTATTCGGCTTGCTCACTTTTCTCTAATTTAATTTTCAAATTTCGTTTACCGTTTTGTATAAAACTTTTCACTTCGTTTTGAGTATACCCAGTTAATGTTGCTATTTGTAAGTACGATTTGCTTTTTAAATAAAATAAATCAATACATTTTTTTTGATCTCCATTTAATTCGTCAATCGCTTTTTCGAGTTGCAAAAAACGTTCTTCTTTGTTATTATATGAATTTAGATTCAAATCAGCTTCAGTTTCCATAAAATTTGAAGCATTATGTAATAAATCTATTTCTTTTTTTAAATGCGTTTGCTTTTTACGAATTATTTGTAAGCAATAGTTTTTAGAAAACGTATATAACCAACTTTTAAAAAATTCTATTTCATATTTTTTTAAATCAACAATCAATTTTTCAAAAATTTGCATCACGGCATCTTTAGCCTCATCCTTATCTTTAAGATATTTTAACGAAAGACCTAAAACTAAATGTGAATAACGTTTATATAAAATACCAACAAAAAGCAAATTGTTGCTTACTTTATACTGTTTAATTAGTTCATTATCAGTAAAATGATTATATTTTTCGTTATAAATCAAAAATTAAAATTTTAATAAATATAGTTTAATTTTTCTTAATAAAATTAATCGAAATGTACTTTGATTATCAAATCTGACAGCCTATATTTGTTAAATGCGATAAAATTGGCACTTGCTTTGTTTTATTGTATCCGAACTTGAAAAACTTTTATAAATATAGCTTGTTACTCGCAATAGCCTTTTTTGGTTTTGGTTTTTCATCGACCGATTTTGACCCGAATGCAAAAGTAAAGGCAGTTTTTTTATATAATTTTACACGTTATTTTGAGTGGCCCGAAAAAATGAAGTCTGGTAATTTTATAATTCAAGTTGTTGGTGCAAATTCTGGTTTAAATCAAGAATTAAGTAAAATGGCGGCAACTAAACAAGTGGGTAATCAAAAGTTAGAAATTAAAATTTCAAATTTGTTTGATGCAACAGCAAAGCCACATATTATTTATTTATTAAACGAATCGTCTGATTTTTTAAAAGAAGCTACCTCTAAATATAAAGGAAAAGGCATATTAATTGTTACCGAAAAAGCTGGGTTAGCAAAATCGGGTTCGGCTATTAATTTTGTTGCAATTGATAATAAATTAAAATTTGAATATAGTAAAAATAATGCGGTTAAAGCAGGCCTAAAAACCAGTGATGACCTTAAAAGTTTGGCTATTGCAGTTGATTAAAATATTTTATAACTTTGGTATAGTGTTAAAACGCTCACTCACATATTCATACATTAAAAACAGTATCTGTTTGATGTTTATATTGTTATCATTTAAACAATATGCCCAAACCGACTTGTTAATGGATGCACAAAAATTGTGTAACGAAAAAAAGTTTAATGAGGCTATTCCGTTAATAGAAAAAGCATTACAAAACCCAGAAATTAAAACCGATGCAGGCGCTTATCAAATTAGAGCTTATGCCTACATACAAGCATATCGCCAATTAGGCGTAGGTAATACAACTAATTTATATATGGTAGATACCGCAGTTGTATCGGCGCAACGATCAATAAAATATGATGCCGTTAAAGAGTTTACACAAAACAACGAAAGCTTTATTAAAAATGCAGGCGTTATTTATTACAAATTATGTACAATTCAATTGCAAGATTCTTTAAACGCTCAAAAATCTGAAATTTATTATAATAAATTTAAAACCTATACTACACTTATTAACCCAACGTTCGATTTTAAAACACGCGATTTAGAATATTATAATACAACAGGTAGCACATTTGCCGATTTGTATATGAAAAATAATTTTAAACAAATTTATGGCGATGTAGCAAAATCGGCCTTACTAAAGGTTTTGGATATTGACAATAAAAACATAAGTGCTAATATTAACTTAGGTATTTTATATTATAATCAAGGTGCAACATTAATGAAAATGCTTGATTATGATACAGATTTAGCGCAACTTGAAGTAGTACAAGAAAATGCGAAAAAGCTATTTAAACAATCATTACCATTTATGATAAAGGTTTATGAACTCGATCCTAAGGCCGAAAACGCACTTGAAAGTTTAACAGGTATTTATACCGCATTGCTTGAACAAGAAAAAGCTGCCGAGTTTAAACAAAAACAAGAAGACTTAAAGAAAAAATAATTAAGTTACATGGCGTTTAGATTTTCGATTGGTAGAAAAATAGGAACAGGATTTGGCGCTTTAATTGCGTTAACATTATTAGCCTTTATTTTCACTATTGTTATTGTTTCTACATCTAAGCAACAAACCGAGTCGGTTGTAGGTAAAGTAACGCCATCTGTATCGACACTAAAAGAGTATAATTTTATTTTACAAAAATCACAAACATTAATAGCAAAATGGTATTTTATACAAGCAGCCGACGATGCGCCCTATAAAAAAGAATTACGCCACTTAATTGATACCGATTATAAAAATATTAAAATTAAAATAAATACATTATCCGAAGATTGGAACGAATCTGAAAAAAATCAATTTAAAACCATTACTAAATTTTCCGACGAATTATTTATTGTTTATAAAAACGATATTATGTCGGTAATATCTTCATTTGAATCTTACGAAGATGCAGGTGTTTATTTTCCTGCAAAATTATCTTACGAAGAAACCGAAGAAAAAATTGATGTATTGTATAACCAACTTAACATGTTGATTAAAGAAAAACAAGTTAATGCCGAAAAAACAACAGATAAGATGTTTGGCTCATTTAATTTTTTAGACCGTTTTGTTAAACTTATAGGTATATTTTTAATTATTGGAGGTATTTTAATTGCAATTTTAACAACAAACTCAATTACAAAACCCATACAACAACTTAAAAAAATGTTGTTATCAATGAGTTTAGGTATTTTACCAAAACAACGTATTGGCGCCCGTACCGATGAAATTGGCGAAATGAGTATTGCATTAAACGGATTGGTAGAAAGCATGGAAAGTACAACCGATTTTGCAAAAGAAACTGGTAAAGGTAATTTTGAAGCTGATTTTAAACCATTAAGTAAAGATGATACACTAGGGCAAGCATTGCTTAAAATGCGCGATGGATTAGCCGAAAACGAACGTGTGCTAGAACAAAAAGTAATTGCTCGTACTGAAGAGGTTGTAAAACAAAAAGAAGAAATTGAAGAAAAAACTAAAGAACTCGAAATACTTTTTAAACAAGTTACAGATAGCATACATTACGCTAAACGAATACAAGAAGCAATTTTACCCCCAAATAATTTAGTTAAGCAATACTTGCCACAATCATTTGTGTTATATAAACCAAAAGATATTGTTAGCGGAGATTTTTATTGGATAGATAAAAAAAATAACTGGAGCTATTTTGCAGCAGTAGATTGTACTGGACATGGTGTGCCAGGAGCATTTATGAGTATTGTTGGGCACAATTTATTAAAAGAAATTTTAAATAATAGTAACGACTATATTTCGCCAGCACAAATAATGGACAAAATGAATGCAGGCGTGGCAAACACATTACACACAAGCACATCGGGCCAGCAAACAAAAGATGGTATGGATATGACATTGTGTGCTATTAATTACGATACATTAGAATTGCAATTTTCGGCCGCATTTAATCCTTTATATTTAGTTCGCGGTAATGAATTAACTGCCTATAAAGCCGATAAATTTCCGGTAGGAATGTTTATTGGCGAAAAGCAAAGTTTTACAAATAATACTATTCAGTTACAAAAAGGGGATAAAGTTTATATATTTTCTGATGGATACGCCGATCAGTTTGGTGGACCAAAAGGTAAAAAATTTATGGCAGGTAATTTTAGAGCACTTTTATCTGATATTAGTAAACAGCCTATTAACCAACAACAAACCGTATTAAACGATACAATAGAAAATTGGCGAGGAAACTTAGAGCAGGTTGATGATATTTTAATTATAGGCGTTAGTGTTTAATTTTTTTAAAACTTAACAACAAAATTACTTAGGTTACAATTAAATTATTTTTTAGTTAATTATCACAAATGATATAAACAGAAATATGATTACTGATAAACAACCTGCAATTGTAAAATTAAACTTACACTCACAAAATAAACATAAAGAACGGTATAATTTTAAACAATTAATACAATGTTGCGCAGAGTTAAAACAACATGTATTAGTTAATAAATTTGGTAACGAATCTATCAATTTTTTTGATGCAAGTGCGGTTAAAGCCTTAAACAAAGCATTATTAAAATATTATTATGCAATTGATTTTTGGGATATACCATTAGGTTACTTGTGCCCACCAATACCAGGCCGAGCGGATTACATTCATAACTTGGCCGATATATTAAATACAACATTTAAAAATAAAACAAAAAATCAAATTAAAATTTTAGATATTGGTGTAGGTGCAAACTGTGTTTACCCAATAATTGGTAATGCCGAATACGGCTGGCAGTTTGTTGGTACCGATATTGATAAATTTGCTATTGAGTCAGCTACAAAAATAATTACAAATAACCCACACTTGCAAAACAAAATAGAACTACGATTACAAGTTAACCCTAAATTTATTTTAAAAAATATAATAAAGCCAACCGATTTTTTTGAAGCTACAATTTGTAACCCACCTTTTCATAGTTCGCAACAAGACGCACAGCGCGGTTCAGATAGGAAGACA
>JAYSUQ010000097.1:0-1847 GCA_043718985.1 Bacteroidota bacterium
CAATGCAATTTTAGAGTTTGAATAATCGCCTAATTGTTTGTAGAATTGGCTATAAGCAACGCATCTTAAATACCAAGCAAATGGTTCTGCTTTTGTTTCTTCGTGTTTTACAGTTTGATCTATCAACAAAATGGCTTGTGCAAACTTTTTCTCTGCCATAAGCTCTTGCGCCTCGATGAGTTTATCAGTTTGCGCTGATGAATGTGTAACGCACAACATACACACTAAAATACCAAGGGTGTTTTTTAAGTAAGTGTATGGTTTTAAAGCGTTTAACATATTCGTAAAGTTATTCATTTTATTAATCAACTGCAATAGCAAGGGTTTTTAATTCGTTACTTGTTTTTAGCCCTGCTTTTTCAGCATTTTTTTCACTGTATTCAAATTTTTGTTTGTTATCTAGTACCACAAAGTTTATGGCCGAGCCTGCTTTTGCTAAGCCATTTTTTTCGGTAATAACCAATGTACCTTTTCCTTTATATTTTGCGTTAGCATCCTTAAGCATATCAGATGATTCCGATAATAAAAACACAATGTGTGGCTTTATTGTGTTATCAATTGCTGTGCCCGATTTTATTTCTAATTTTTGTGTGCCAACTTGCTTAGAAGTAGCCATCTTATTTAGTTCCTGACTTAAACTAGTGTTTGAGCCTACCACTTGGATAATAAAATTACCCGATTTCATTTTTTCGGGCCATTCAAAATATTTAGTAAAATTATAAATAAAGCAAGCTTTTACCTTAGCATTTGGGTCGAAGCTTTGCTGAAAGCCAAAGCCCGATAATGCTAATATTAAAACAAGGGTATATTTAAAAATAATTTTCAATCGATGGTAATATTACAAAGTCTTTGCCAAAAACAAATATAACAAAGCAAACAAGCATTACAAAACGAAAGTTTTAACATTTATTCTATATTTGAACAATTAATTAAAATTGCTTCATAACGATAAATACAGCCAGTATTCTGATAACGAATTAATTACAGAATACAAAAACACAAAAAATAATGTGTTGGTAGGTTTGCTATATAAACGGTACGCGCATTTGGTTTTAGGTTTGTGTTTTAAGTATCTAAAAAACGAAGACGATGCCAAAGATGCGGTAATGCAAGTTTTTGAGAAACTAATAGCTGATTTATTAAAGCACGAGGTTGAATATTTCAAAAGTTGGCTTTATACGTTTTCAAAAAACCATTGTTTGATGATTATACGTACTAGGCAACAAAAATTAAAGAAAGAAATAGATTTGCAAATTCATGCCGATTCGTTTATGGAAACTGAACAGCTTTCGCATCTCAATAATGTAACTACAGAAAGAGAAAAGCAATACAACCAATTGGAACAAGCTATTGAAACATTAAATAATGAACAAAAAAAATGTATTGAATTATTTTATTTACAAGAAAAATCGTACGCCGAAATAGTTGATATAACAAGCTTTACAATGAATGAAGTAAAAAGTTTTATACAAAATGGTAAACGAAATTTAAAAATTAAATTAGAACAAAAGAGTGAATAATAATAAGCCACATAATCATTTATCAAAAGAAGATTTGCTCGAATTGCTATCCAACAAAACAGGTAGCGCTTCGGATTTTGATGCGTTGGATGATTTTGAACAAGAGGCCTTTGATGGTTTTTCAAAACACAGTAACGTTACCGATGCAAAAAAATTAATGGATGAATTGGATTTAAAAATTTCCCAAAAAATTTCTGTAATCACCAATGAAGCGAAAAAAAATACATCAAATAAAAAACGTTTTGTGTGGTTGGTAATGGCGGCTTCATTGGCTTTAGTTATTGGATTATCAGTTTTATTTTTTAATAAGCAAAATATTGAAACTGA
>JAYSUQ010000098.1:0-14792 GCA_043718985.1 Bacteroidota bacterium
CGAATCATTAAAAAATTATTGTCTAAAAACGGAATTAAATCTAATAAGTAAATTGCTCTGTTGTATTCGTAATTATTATTGTATTTGTTGTTATTTAAAACATGTTTAAATTCAAACAACGATTCAAATAAAAAATCGAATTTATAATTTTGTGGTACAAATAGTTTTGATACACTACGGCAACCTAAGCCATAATAATAAAAAATATCGTTGCCTAATTGTTTTAAATCTTCGGTAGTTTCGTTTCCATTTAATATTGCTACCGAACTTCGGTTTTTACGAATAATGTTTGGGTATTTTCCAAAATAAAACTCAAAATGTTTAGCTGTATTATTACTGCCTGTTGCAATTACGGCATCAAAATTAGAAAGTTTAGAATCGGAAAAATTAATTTTAGGGGCAAATTCTTTTTCAAAATAAATAAGCATTCCTGCTAAAAAGGGCATAAATGCTGGATCGTCGCTCGATACTTTTATTAAAATATTTTTACCCGATAGCAACACACACAACATATCGTGAAACCCAACAGCTGGTATGTTACCTGCCATAATTACAGCTACCACTTTGTTTGAGGTAGTGTCGTTTACCGATTTTGAAAATTCGGTTAATTCACTTTCGGCAAGCATACTTGCAATACCTTTTAAGGCGCGCTCTACATTATCGGTTGTAAACCAGCCATTATAAGAAAAAGCAATTTCAATTAATTTGTTTAAATCGGTATGAAATTTAGTTTCGTTTGCTTGCCATTGGTTATTAAAATGGCGATTTATAAACAAGCCTAATTTTATAAAAGCATTGCTACGTTGGTTTAATGTCATAAAATTTATTAATATATTTGTATTTTTAAAATTATAAGCAAAACTATTAAAAAATGGCTATAAAAATTACAGATGAGTGTATTAATTGTGGTGCTTGCGAACCCGAGTGTCCAAATAATGCAATATATGAAGGTGGTGCCGAGTGGCGTTTTGCCGATGGAACTAAAGTTAAAGGCGAATTTACAGGTATAAACACAGGTATAACAGCCGATTCGGACTCGCCTCAGGTGCCATATAGTATGGATGTTTATTATATTGCCACCGATAAATGTACCGAGTGCGCAGGCTTTCATGATGAACCACAATGTGCAGCAGTTTGCCCAGTAGATTGTTGCGTTAAAGACGAAGACCATCTTGAAACTGAAGAAGTACTGCTAGGTAAAAAAGATAGCATGCACTTATAAAAAAAATAGTACAATTACTTTTTTTCTCCCAACTTATTTTAAGTTTGATTGTATTTTTTTATTTGAAATTTTTCTGAAAAAATATTCAGTTAAAAATTTGAGTGTTGTTATTAAAATGGTTAAAATTTATTTAAAATTTTGGATTGTAATTTTATAAACAATACCACTAAAGCCAAACCTTAATTAGTATTTTTACCCTAATGAGTAACTATTTAAACGAACTAAACCCTGTGCAGCGAATGGCTGCCGAAACAATTGATGGGCCTGTAATGATTATTGCAGGTGCGGGCTCAGGCAAAACCCGTGTGCTAACTTACCGCATTGCGCATATATTGCACCAAGGTAACGATGCATTTAATGTGTTGGCACTAACATTTACTAACAAAGCAGCACGCGAAATGAAAGAGCGAATTGCAAAAATTGTTGGTAATAAAGAATCTAAAAATATTTGGATGGGAACGTTTCACTCCATATTTGCAAAAATATTGAGGTTTGAAGCCGAAAAATTAGGCTATCCAAGTAACTTTACAATTTATGATACCGAAGATAGTAAAAGTGTAATTAAAGGTATTTTAAAACAATTAAATTTAGACGATAAAATTTACAAACCATCGTTGGTTTTAAACCGAATATCATCGGCAAAAAACAGTTTAATTACACCACAAAACTATATAAACAACACCATTACCCAAGCCGAAGATAGAGCGTCAAACAAACCACACTTAGGGCAAATTTACTTAGCGTATCAAAAACAAAATTTTAAAGCTGGTGCTATGGATTTTGACGATTTGTTATTTAACACCAACGTGTTAATGCGCGATTTTTCGGATGTATTAATTAAATACCAAAGTAAATTTAAATTTATTTTAGTAGATGAGTACCAGGATACTAACTTTTCGCAATATGTTATTGTAAAGCAATTAGCAGCCAGATTTCAAAATATTTGTGTTGTAGGAGATGATGCCCAAAGTATTTATTCGTTTAGAGGGGCTAACATTCAAAATATTTTAAATTTCGAAAAAGATTATCCCGATTTAAAAACATTTAAATTAGAACAAAATTACCGCAGCACACAAACCATAGTTAAAGCCGCAAGCGGTGTTATTGCAAATAATAAAGACCAGTTTAAAAAAAATATTTTTACTGAAAATGAATTAGGCGAAAAAATAAAAGTTATTAAAGCAAATACCGATAATGAAGAAGGGCAAAAAGTATCGCGCGAAATTTATGATACACACTACACCCAACAAGCTCGCTTTAAAGATTTTGCCATTTTATACCGCACAAATTCTCAATCTCGTTCGTTTGAAGAATCGTTGCGTAAATTAAATATTCCGTATCGCATTTATGGTGGCGTGTCGTTTTATCAGCGTAAAGAAATTAAAGACGTTTTATCTTACATTCGTTTATCTATTAATCATAACGATGATGAATCGCTGAAGCGTATTATTAATTACCCAGCAAGAGGAATAGGGCAAACTAGTTTAGATAAAATTATGATTGCTGCCATGGAGCACGATATAAGTATGTGGCAAGTACTTTGTAATTTAAAAGATTTTAATACGGGCATTAATGCTGGTACAGCAAATAAAATTGATGATTTTACAACCATGGTAAAGTCATTTAGCTTAATGATTCCTTATAAAGATGCGTTTGAATGCGCAAATCATATTGCTGTTACTAGTGGCGTTGTAAAAGATTTGTATACCGATAAAACACCCGAAGGCGTAAGCCGTTACGAAAACATACAAGAACTATTAAATGGGATTAAAGATTATACCGACCAAGCCCGTACCCCGCAAGAAGAGGAACTAAAAGAAGCCATTGTTAGTAATACTGAAGTAAGCTCACAGGAATTATTTGATGCTACCGAAATTAGCACCGAACTTAAAACCCTTGATGAATTTATGCAAGAAATTACCTTGTTAACTGACGTTGATAAGGAAGGTGAAGATGAAAAAAATGCAGATAAAGTAACAATGATGACCATACATGCAAGTAAAGGCTTAGAGTTTCCGTATGTGCATATTGTTGGTTTAGAAGAAAATTTATTTCCATCGCAAATGGCATTAAATAGCCGAAGCGAATTAGAAGAAGAGCGTAGGTTGTTTTATGTAGCCATTACACGAGCCGAAAAACGAGCCACTTTAAGTTATGCAATTACCCGTTATCGTTTTGGAAATATACTTTACTGCGAACCTAGTCGTTTTTTAGACGAATTAAATGAAGAGTATGTTGATTTTCCGGCAGATTTAAATTCAAATAAATTTAGTGATGATGCATTTGTACGCTCTCCAAAACCATTTAATAACCTCACAAAAGCAATAGATTTTAGAACAAAACCCGAAACAGGTTTAAAAAACGAAATACCTAAACCAACCTTAAATTTTTCGCCACCAAAAAAATTAATACCATTAACTAAACGCATGGCGTTAACCAATACACCAACCGATAATAGTGCAAATGCAAACTTACGTATTGGTAGTGTAGTTGAGCACGAAAAATTTGGAATTGGAGAAGTAACAAGTATAGAAGGTATATACCCAGAAGCAAAAGCAATTATTGTATTTAAAAATAGTGGCGAAAAAAACTTACTTTTAAAATATGCAAAGTTAAATGTGGTAATGTAATAATATTAACAATAAGTATTAATTATAGTGCTGCTGCTCGTTTTAACCTATCGTTAATTGCTAAACCTAAACCATGTTGAGGCAAGTAATTACAAACAATTAAATCAACATCACTTTCATCAAGCTCTCTCATAAAATTAAATAAGTTAATGGCGGCTTCATTTAAATTTTGTGTTGGCGATAAATTTTTAATAACACATTTTCTATAACTTGTGCTATATTCTCCAAAACAAATTATGCCAAGCTTCTTATTTTCAAACTGTTGAGCAAGTTCATCTAA
Organism: Bacteroidota bacterium; assembly: GCA_043718985.1. GTDB lineage: Bacteria > Bacteroidota > Bacteroidia > B-17B0 > Aurantibacillaceae > UBA4416. Next base: position 4,133 of record JAYSUQ010000098.1, read on the forward strand.
ATTAGTAATGTAAAATATTTTTTTTGGCGCATAATGACTTTTTAGTTGCCCAGGTGCATTTGGGTTAGATGATTGATTGAGTTGTAAAGTCACTTTTCCAACAATGGTTTCAATATCGGTTACCGAAAGGCCTCCAAGTCTGTAAATAATTATTTCATTGTTCTCTTCGCCAACAATTGTCGATTCTAAACCAACAGAACAATTACCACCTTCTAAAATATAAGGTATTTTATTACCCAATTGTTGTTGCACATGTTTTGCAGTTGTTGGGCTAATATAACCAAATGGGTTTGCGCTAGGAGCTGCTAAAGGAAACGATAATTGTTTTAATAACTGCAAAGTTAATGGATGATTTGGAACTCGAACCCCTACCCTATTTAAGCCTGCTGTAACTAAATTAGGAATTATATTTTTTTTAGGCAATAACAACGTTAAAGGGCCTGGCCAAAAAGTTTGTGCCAACAGTAATAATTTAGGGTTAATAGTTTCTACAAATTTATAAACAGATGCTAAACTATGCGTATGAACTATTAATGGATCAAAGGTTGGTCGTTCTTTAACTTCAAAAATTTTCGCAACAGCATTTTCGTTTAATGCATTTGCCGCTAAACCATAAACGGTTTCGGTTGGTATGCCTACTAAATTTTCAGTTTCTAAAAAATGTTTGGCCGTTAATATGTCGGTATTTATTTGTGCCACAAGGCAAATATAGTAGTATTTTATAATTTAGAATTCTTAATTTTAAATTCTTATTTTTTATAACTTATAATAAAATGAAAATATCGTACAACTGGTTAAAAACCTTAATTAATATAGATTTAACACCAGCTCAAATTGATGAATACTTAACATCATCAGGATTAGAAGTTGAAGGTTTTGAAACTTTTGAAAGCATAAAAGGAGGTTTAAATGGTATTGTAATTGGCCAAGTAATTACTAAAGAAAAACACCCCGATGCCGATAAACTAAATTTAACAACCATTAATATTGGGGATTCCGAATTATTAAATATTGTTTGTGGCGCCCCAAATGTGGCCGTTGGGCAAAAAGTTTTAGTTGCAACAATTGGCTCAAAATTATACCCTACCACTGGCGAACCGTTTGAAATTAAAAAATCGAAAATACGTGGCGCTATTAGCGAAGGCATGCTTTGCGCCGAAGATGAAATTGGATTGGGTGTTGGGCACGATGGCATTTTGGTTTTACCTAACGATGCAACCGTTGGCTTACCAGCAGCCCAATATTTTAATTTACAATCAGATACCGTTTTAGAAATTGGCTTAACTCCTAATCGTGCCGATGCTGCATCTCATTATGGCGTAGCACGCGATTTAGCCGCGATTTTGAATTGTAAAAATAACACATCAACTCACAACGCAATAATGCACAATGTGTTAGATTTCCCAAAAGCTACTAACTCAAAAAATATAGAAATTGTAATAGAAAACCAAGAGGCTTGCCCTCGCTATAGCGGTATTATTATTTCGGGTATTGATGTAAAACCCTCGCCAAATTGGTTAAAAAATTATTTGTTAGCAATTGGCTTGCGCCCTATTAATAACATTGTTGATATTACAAACTTTGTACTACACGATTTAGGGCAACCTTTACACGCTTTTGATTTAGATAAAATAGAGGGCAATAAAATTATTGTAAAAACTGGGTTAACAAACACTACTTTTACAACGCTTGATGGAGTAGAACGTACTTTAACCCAAAACGATTTAATGATTTGCAATGCTAACCAACCAATGTGTTTGGCTGGTGTTTTTGGTGGCTTGCAAAGTGGCGTTAGTAACGCAACTACATCTATATTTTTAGAAGCAGCTTATTTTAATCCAAGTTTTATTCGTAAAAGCAGTAAATACCATGCTTTAAAAACTGATAGTAGTTTTAGATTTGAAAGAGGTACCGATCCTGAAATGACAATTAACGCATTAAAACGAGCGGCAGCATTAATTTTTGAATGTGCTGGTGGCGAGTTAAGTATGGATTTGGTTGATATTTACCCAACTAAATTAAAACCTTTTGAAATTAACTTTAGTTATAAAAACTGCACTAACTTAATTGGTAAAGCAATAGAAACCAATATTATAAAGCACATTATATTAAGTTTAGGTATTACAATAATTGGCGAAAACGAAATTGGTCTTATGTTATCTGTGCCACAGTATAAAACCGATGTAACTCGCGAAGCCGATGTAATTGAAGAGGTAATGCGAATTTACGGTTACAATAATGTAGAAGAAAGTACTCAAATAAAATTTAGCGCTTCGTTTGCCGATAGAGAAAAAGCAACAGTTACCGAAAACACTACGGCTAATTTATTAGTTGGTTTTGGATTTAACGAAATGATGGGCTTATCGTTAACAAAAGAAAATTACTATAACCCCGAAACACCATTGGTTAAAATATTAAATCCATTAAGTAACGATTTAAATGTAATGCGCAACTCAATGTTGTTTAGTGGTTTAGAGGCAATTAATTATAACACTAATAGAAAAGTACCCGATTTAAAATTATTTGAATTTGGTAAAACATATCAAAAATTAACACCTGAAGTTGGTTTAGAAAATACATTTAAATATGCCGAAACAAAACATTTAACGTTGTATGTAACAGGTCGTAAAAATATTGAAAATCCTTACGGTGAAAATAATAAAGTTAGTTTTACATATATAAAAGCTTGTGTAGAGTTTATTTTAAAAAAGCTATCTATTAGCTTTAAAATTAATGAGTTAACAGATGATAGCTTTACTTATGCATTAACTTATGCAAACAAAAAAAATACACTTGTTACCTTTGGTTTAGTTAATAAAAATAGTTGTAAAAAAATGGATATAACAGCCGATGTTTTTTATGCCGATTTTAATTGGGATAACATATTGGCATTAGTTGGTAAAACAAAATTAGAATTTACCGAAATCCCTAAATTTCCATCAGTACGCCGCGATTTGGCTTTATTAATTGATAAAACAGTAACTTATAAAGAGTTAGAAGAATTGGCAATTGCAAGCGAACGCAAACTATTAAAAGCCGTTAATTTATTTGATATTTATGAAGGAGATAAATTAGAGGTTGGTAAAAAATCGTATGCACTTAGTTTTACTTTGCAAGACGATGATGCTACCCTAAACGACAAACAAATTGAAAACGTTATGCAAAAACTAATTAAAACCTACACCGAAAAAGTTGGTGCGGTTATTAGGTAGTTAGCGGCAAGCATAGGACTCCACACAGACAAGAAGTAAGATTAATTGAGTATGAGGACAACAACTTATATTTACAAAAACTTTAAAATAAAATGAACATTTTATGAATAATACTGAAACTCAACTTCGTAATGCTCTTATCGATAATATTGTAAGATATATGATAGATGAAAATTTTCCTCGTGTCATTAAATGCATCGAAATGTTGAATGAAGAGGAAGTTTGGTATCAACCGAATAGTCAATCAAATAGTGTTGGCAATTTAGTATTACATCTGAATGGCAATTTGAATCAATGGATTCTTGACTACATTGGTGGAAAACCTTTTGTGAGAAATAGGCAATTAGAATTCGATGCTGAAATGACACATAGTAAAGAAGAGCTTATACTTATGATGACTAATTTAAGCCAAGAATTACGCTTATGTATTCAATCAGTGACCACTGACAAATTATTGAGTATTCTACCTATACAGAATCAGCAAGAGACTGGCATTTCAGTTTTAATACATATTACAGAGCACTTCTCATTTCATACAGGACAGATTGCTTACATTACCAAATGGTTAAAAGAACAACAAACTAATTTTTAATACTGCTTAAAAAACAATAGCAAATTACGAAAAAGACAGATTTGCCAGCCGCTAACATCGGCTATAACTTATGCTCGCATTTGTACAAGCATTTGTAAAATTTGTCCCTTCGGGAAATTTATTTATTTTTCTTTGCAAATGGCAACAAACAGTTATCTTTGTAGTAACATTTCAGCAGACAGTGTTTCAAAACCGCACTTCTTTTAGCTCCAAAACGTTTTGCTTCAAAAAACATTTAAAAACAAAAATGAGCCCTATTTTTTTTGATAATCAAACAGATTTTAGAGCTTGGCTACAAAAAAATTATGAAAAGCAAACTGAGTTATTAGTAGGGTTTTATAAAATAAATAGTGGCTTAAATAGCATAACGTGGTCGCAATCGGTTGATGAGGCTTTATGCTTTGGTTGGATAGATGGCATTAGAAAATCTATAAATAACACAAGTTATCAGGTGAGGTTTACGCCCCGCAAAGCCAACAGTATTTGGAGTGCCGTTAATATTGCCAAATTTAATACTTTAACAAAACAGGGTTTAATGCAGCCTGCTGGTATTAAAAGTTTTGAAAAACGAACTGAAGTTAATTCAAAAAAATATTCGTACGAAAATGAGGAAAAACAATTTTCGGCAGATATGGAGGAGCAGTTTAAATTAAATAAAAAAGCTTGGATGTATTTTTTAAACCTAGCTCCTGGCTATAAAAAAGCATCTATATTTTGGGTATTAGCTGCAAAGCAACAAAACACGCAACAAAAACGATTATTACAATTGATAGCAGATAGCGAGTTACAAACCAATAAATGGAAAAACAATAAATATCAAAAAAAATCTAACGTTTAAAATTGCTCATGATTCGTATTTTAATATTGTTTTTTGTATGCCTAAATTATTATTTAACTAGCCAAACAGATACAACTCATGTAATTAAAATTCATTTCTTGTATGGCTCAAAACCAAAACACAAATTTAAAAAAACAGAACCAAAATTATTTGGAGGTTTGCATGGTGGGCACGTATCTATTGAGGTTGATGGACACGATTATGGTTTTCATCGCTACAAAGGGTTTCATATAATAGCGCATAAAAAAAAGTGTAAATCCTATTTTTCTGATAGTTTAATTTTAAGTAATCGTTATCTAAAAAAACAGCAATCGGCTTTTGTTAGTATTCCAGTTACAAATAATCAGTACCTACAATTAAATAAAATTCATAAAAATTATTGCGCCAACACACCCTACGATTATGCTTTCTTAGGGATGCGATGTGCCGCTGCAACACAAGATATTTTAGGACAAATTGGCATTGTAAAATCAAAAACAAAATTTGCTACCATTTTAAGCACTTTTTATCCAAAAAAAATGCGAAAAAAAATATTTAAAATTGCAAAAACAAACAATTACGAATTAATAATAAATAATGGTGCAAAAACCCGAAAGTGGGAAAACGATTAAATAATTTTAATAATTAACAAAATCCTTTTAATTTCACATTTATATATAATAAAGTGTTACTCAAAAAAATATTACTATTTCCGTTTGCTATTATTTATTTAATAATAACAAGTGTGCGTAATTTTTTATACGATTCAAAAATTTTAAAAAGTAAATCGTTTAACGTGCATACTATTTGCGTTGGTAATTTAGCAGTAGGCGGTACAGGTAAAACGCCGCATGTTGAGTACTTAATAAATTTTTTAAAACCCGATTATAACATCGCAACTCTTAGTCGTGGTTATAAACGCAAAACAAAAGGTTTTATTTTAGCCGATGATAACAGTACCGCAAATGATATTGGCGATGAACCATTGTTGTACAAATCAGAACACGATACGATACACGTGGCCGTAGATGCAAATAGAGTTAATGGTATTAAGCAACTATTAAATTTGCCCGAGCCACCACAAGTAGTTTTGTTAGATGATGCTTTTCAACATCGTGCACTAAAATGCGAACTAAACATTGTAATTACTGAGTTTACAAACCTATACACACACGATTTTTTAATGCCTGCTGGGTTTTTACGCGAATCTAAAAAAGGCATAAAACGAGCCGATATTATTATTGTGAGTAAAACTCCCGAAAATTTAACCGCCGTTGATTTGCGAACAATTAGTAAAGATTTAAATCCATTAACACACCAACATTTGTTTTTTAGTTGGATAAAATATGGCGATTTATTTGGTTTTCAAAATCCTAAAGATGGTATTGATACGTTAAACGATTTGTTTAGATACCGCATTGTAACCTTTACAGGTATTGCAAACCCACAACCAATGATTACCTATTTAAAAGAATATGCCTCCGATGTTATTCACATTCAATATCCCGATCATCATCAATTTACCCTGCAAAATATTGTAGAAATTAGAGATACATTAGATGCCATTGAGGGAGGTAATAAAATTGTGGTAACTACACAAAAAGATGCAATGAGATTATTAAATTCGGACTTGCAAGACTTAACAAATAATTTACCTTTGTACATATTACCAATAGAGGTTGATTTTAAAGAAAAAACAACTGAATTTAACGCTATAATTACAAACTATGTTAGAACAAATAAATTTTACCACAAAAAGTATTCTTGAAAAAACAAACAACTTTAAACCCGAAGTTGGTATTATATTAGGAACTGGCCTTGGAGGCTTAGTTAAAGAAATTGCTGCCGAGTTTGTAATTCCTTACGAAGAGGTTCCTAACTTTCCGGTTAGTACCGTAGAGGGCCATAGTGGTAAATTAATTTTTGGAGAACTTGGAGGCAAAAAAGTAATGGCCATGCAAGGTCGTTTTCATTTTTATGAAGGTTACAACATGCAGCAAATTACTTTTCCGGTGCGAGTAATGAAAGCATTAGGCATACACACAATTTGTGTATCTAATGCCAGTGGCGGTGTAAATCCTAATTTCGAAATTGGCGAAATTATGATTATTGATGATCACATTAACTTGTTTCCTACAAACCCATTAATTGGTAAAAACATTGCCGAACTAGGGCCACGTTTTGTAGATATGATGGAACCATACGACCATCAGTTAATTGCAAAAGCGCACGAAATTGCTAAAAAAAATAATATTAAAGTTAGCCAAGGTTGCTATGCTGGTTTAACAGGGCCTTGTTTTGAAACTCCAGCCGAATACAAATATATTTTTAATATTGGTGCCGATGCCGTTGGAATGAGTACTGTGCCCGAAGTTATTGTTGCCCGCCACAGCGGTATGCGCGTTTTTGGTGTAAGTATTGTTACCGATTTAGGTGTACCAGGCAAAATGATTGAAGTTACCCACGAAGAGGTACAGCAAATTGCAGCGGCCGCCGAACCTAAAATGAGTTTAATTGTAAAAGAAGTAATTAGAGAAATGTAATTATTTTTTAAATTGAATTAAGATTCAAAACTAACAGACAACAAACTTTTAGTTTTGAATCTTTTTTTATTGATACAATATCACACTTTCCTAAATGACAAGCAAAATTTTAGGATAAAAATTTAAAACCAAAAAATGAAATCTATTAAAAACGTATTACTTGTAATTTTAATTTCAACATCGTTAATTATTAAGGCCGACGAAGGTATGTGGTTACCACAACTATTGGGAGCAATGAATATTAAGGATATGAAAAAAAATGGTTTAAAATTAACCGCCGAACAAATTTATAGTATAAATAAATCGAGTTTAAAAGATGCCATCGTTCAGTTTGCTGGCGGTTGCACTGCCGAAATTATATCCGAACAAGGTTTAATTTTAACCAACCATCATTGTGGTTATTCAGCCATTGCCTACCATAGCACTGTCGAAAAAGATTACCTTACTAAAGGTTTTTGGGCAATGAATAAAAATGAAGAAGTTTATACTCCAAATTTAAATGCAACAATTATACAACGTATTGATGATGTTACGGCCAAGGTAATGAAAGGTGTAACTGTTGGAATTACTGAAATAAAAAAAGATTCAATTATAAAAGCAAACATAAAATTTTTAGAAAAAGATGCCGTTGTTGGCACACATTACGAAGCATTTATACGACCGTTTTTTTATGGTAACGAATATTATTTATTTACTGTAGAAAACTTTAAAGATGTGCGTATGGTTGGCGCACCGCCTTCGGCAATTGGGAAATTTGGAGGCGAAACCGATAACTGGATGTGGCCACGTCATAATGCCGATTTTAGTGTGTTTCGTATTTATGCAAATAAAGATAACAAACCAGCCGAATACAGTAAGGATAACGTGCCTTACAAACCAAAAAATGTTATTCCAATTTCGTTAAAAGGGTACAAACAAGGCGATTTTACAATGGTATATGGTTTTCCTGGTCGCACGCAAGAGTATTTATCGAGCTATGCCGTTAATATGATTATGACTGAAAGCGACCCACTAAAAGTGAGCTTGCGCGAAAAAAGATTAAATATTATGAGTACCGATATGCGCCAAAGCGATGTTGTGCGCATTGCTTATGCCAATAAATATGCAGGCATTGCTAATTATTATAAAAAATGGATGGGCGAAATGAATGGCTTAAAAAAATACGATGCCGTAAATAAAAAATTATTATTCGAAAAACAATTTACCGAAGCTGTAAGTAAAGACGCAGTTCAAAATGAAAAATACGGTAACTTATTTCCACAATTAAAAAAAGTGTATGACGATTATACCATATTAAATAAACAAGTAGATTATTATAGTGAATGCTTAATGGCAATTGATGCTTTTGCCTATGCGCGAACATTTACTAACATATTTGCCGAGTTAAAAAAGAAACAAAAGGGCGTTACAAATACTTATGATAATTTAATTATAGAAAATAAAAAATTAGGGTTTTATAAAAATTACAACAAGCCTACCGATATTAAAATTTGTGAAGCCATGTTAGCCGAATACATAAAAGGGGTACCAAGTCAAAATCGCCCATTTGTTTTAGATTCGTTTATTTTAGCTAATAATAACGATGTTAAAGCAATGACTAATTTTTTATACAACAATACAAGTTTTACTGATAAAGATAAAACTGAGATGATGTTAACCGATTTTGAAAAATACACTTCGCTTTATGAACGCGACCCAATTTATTACATTACCTCTACAATTGTAAAACATTATGCGGTAAATGTTTTTCCGCAATATCAATACGATGAGCGCGAAATTAACGAACTACAAAAACAATATGTTTTAGGTCAAAAAGAAATTTTTAAAGACAAAAAGTTTTACCCCGATGCAAATTCAACATTACGCATAGCTTATGGTAAAGTTAACAACTACAAGCCTCGAGATGGTGTTGAATATGATTATTATACAACACTTGATGGTATTATGGAAAAAGAAATACCAAATGATGAAGAGTTTGATGTTCCTGTAAAATTAAAAGAATTGTATTTAAAAAAAGATTACGGACAGTATGCAAACAAACAAGGTAAATTACCCGTAGCATTTACTGCAAGTAACCACACAACGGGCGGTAATAGCGGCAGCCCTGTATTTAATGCAAAAGGACAATTAATAGGTACTAACTTTGATAGAAATTGGGAAGGAACTATGAGCGATATAATGTATAACCCAAACCAATGCCGTAACATTGTTTTAGATGTGCGATACACACTTTTTGTAATTGATAAATTTGCAGGTGCTGGGTATTTATTAAATGAAATGAAATTGATAAAGTAACTTTTTGCTAGTATTTATTATTTGCAAAAAAATTAACTCTTGAAATATAATTAAGACTTAAAAAAAGTATTCAAAAAAAATGCCTTTTTAGTAGCAACATTATTACGTAAATTGCTTTAAGTTAAAAATCAATTTATTATGTGTAAAATTTTATTTTTTTTATTTATAAGTTCAATACTTATAACAAAAGCACAAACTGTTTATCCTAGTTTAAACATTAATTTATTGGCTACACTAAACCCCGAAACAGATAATACAAATCCTTATGGCGATAAATATTCTGGATGTTGGGGTTGGCATCAAGCATCAAAAAACAAAGAATATGCAATTATAGGATCAAGTGCCCACACCTATTTTATTGATGTTACAAACCCAACAGCACCAATAATTGCCGATGTTGTTAACGGAAAAAGAACAGGTTGTATTTGGAAAGAAATAAAAACTTATCAAAATTACTGCTATGTTGTTAGTGACGATGCGGCTCCAAATAGTTTTCAAATTATTGATATGCAATACCTGCCCGATTCGGTGCATGTTGTTTACGATGGTAAAACTTATTTTGAGCGAAGCCACACTATATTTATTGATAACGATAAATTATATTGTGGCTCGGTTACAGCAGCCAGTGGCGGTGGTTTTTCAAGTATGCGTGTATATAGTTTAGCAACGCCAAGCGTACCTGTTTTATTAGCAAAATTAGAGCAGCACATAAATACATCAACAATCAATTCGGTTCACGATATGTTTGTGCGCAACGATACCATTTATGCATCTTGTGGTTACGATGGTTTTCATATTTTAAAATTTAATTCTAGCAACAATTCAATTACATTGTTGCAATCGTTTACCGCTTATTCTTTTTCGGGATACAACCACAGCTCATGGCAAACAGATGATAGAAAAACAATGGTAATGACTGATGAGGTGCCAGAAGGCTTACCCGCAAAAGTGCTTGATGTTAGTGATTTTAATAATATTAATTCGATAAAAACAATTACGCCACACCCGCAAGCAACACCACACAACCCTTACATAATAGGCAATAAATGGTGTTGGTTAAGTTCTTATATTGATGGTGTTTATTTATACGACATATCTAACCCAGCAAACACAAGTCTTTATGGCTATTTTGACACTCATCCGCAAGCCGAATCGACCGACGTTACAATTGCCGATGCCTATGAAGGAAATTGGGGCGCCT
>JAYSUQ010000099.1:0-14738 GCA_043718985.1 Bacteroidota bacterium
CGTAAATGTATTTGCAAACGATTTAAGCAGCGGGCTTTACCACTACACCCTTGTAGTTGATGGCAAAGTAGCCGATAGCAAAAAAATGATTAAAGAGTAGTTTAATTACGTTAAATTAGTTAATAAAAAAGCGTTGGTGTTTAACACTAACGCTTTTTTAGCTTTAATCATCTAAAATAGTTGGGTTTAAAAACTTAAACACATACCCATCTTTTGGGTTTTGTTTGGGGTTTGTTTCTTTTCGGCGAGTGGGCTTTAGCCAGTTTAATGCATACAAATCAGTTCGCCTATCGGCCATGTTGCGCACGCTTCCGTTTAATCGCAATCGTTTTAAGGCATCTAATTCTAAATCGGCAACCAACACCATTTCGGTGTTAGGGGTGGCTTCGGCTTTTATACCATTGGTAGGAAAAGCAAAATCGGCTGGTGTAAATACTGCCGATTGTGCGTATTGAATATCCATATTGTGCACCTTTGGCAAATTACCAATACTGCCAGCTATTACAACATAGCATTCGTTTTCTATAGCGCGAGCCTGCGCACAACATTTAACGCGGGTGTAGGCATTTTGAGTATCGGTTAAAAATGGCACAAATAAAATTTCCATACCGTCTAATGCTAATAATCTGGATAGTTCGGGAAACTCTGAATCGTAACAAATTAAAATTCCAATTTTTCCTGCATCAGTATCGTATACTTTTACTTTGTTGCCACCAACTATGCCCCAAGCATTTACTTCGTTAGGTGTAACGTGTATTTTTGCGTAGCGTTCAATTGAGCCATCTCTTCGGCACAAATAGCCTACGTTGTATAGTTTACCCTTTTTAATAAAAGGCATGCTGCCCGTAATAATATTTATGTTATAAGTTATGGCGTAATTAATAAATTTATCGCGCAAGGGCTCGGTAAATTCGGCTAAACTGCGTATGGCTTCGGCTTCACTTTGATGATTAAAATCGGCCATTAAGGGAGCGTTAAACAATTCGGGAAACAAAATAAAATCGGAATGGTAACCTGCAACCGTATCAATAAAAAACTCTATTTGTTCGCACAGTGCATCAAATGTTTTAAAGGTACGCATGCCCCATTGTACCAAGCCTACACGAGCCATTGTTTTTTGCTTGTATTGAGATTTAGATGTTTGTGTGTAAAGCACATTATTCCATTCGAGCAAGGTGGCACACTCGCCCGATTCAACATCGCCAGGTAAATAATTAGTTAATAGTTTTTTTACATGAAACTCGTTAGATAATTGAAACGTTAATACGGGATCAAATATCTCTTTCATTTTAACTTTTTGTATGTACTCTTTTGCTGATAACGTATTAGCATGCTTTTCGTAGTTTGGTATGCGGCCACCAAAAATAATTGATTTTAAGTTTAACTTTTCGCACAGTTCTTTTCTCGCATCATATAAACGTCTTGCTAATCTAAGGCCACGGTATTCGGGATGTATAAAAATTTCAATACCATACAACACATCGCCTTTTTTGGTGTGGGTAGTAAATTTAAAATCGTCGGTAATTTGATAATAAGTGTGATCATCGCCAAAGGCATCGTAATTAATAATTATTGATAACGCCGAGCCTACAACCTTATCGTTAATTAAAACAACAAACTGCCCTTCGGCAAAAGTAGTTAGTAAGGTTTCAATATCGTTTTGTTGCCACAACGACTCGTCCCATTTTTTATAGGCCTCGGCCATGCTATTGCGCATGTTAATGTAATCATCAAGGGTTAAGTTACGGACTTCAATTTTTTTAATTTCAGGAAGAGGTGCCTGATTAGAGTTCTCTCTGGTAACGGTTCGTTGCATAAATAATTTACATTTAAATAAATATTAAGGAGCCTTATTTTAAAGGTACTAACATCAATTTTAAAAAAAATTATTTTACAACTTGATGGTTAAAAAAGAATTATGTAAATTAATTTAATAGTAAAAAATTATTTTTAAATTTCTTTACGCATGCGTGCAACAGGCACATCTAGCTGCTCTCGATATTTGGCAACGGTTCGGCGAGCAATGTTGTAACCTTTTTCTTTTAAAATTTCGCATAACGCATCGTCGGTTAGGGGCTTTTTTTTATTTTCGCTATCAACACACTCTTGCAATATTTTTTTCACTTCGCGCGTACTTACTTCTTCACCACTATCAGTACTTAACGATTCGCTAAAAAAAGTTTTTAGTAAAAAAGTACCATAAGGAGTTTGTACATATTTGCTGTTTGCTACGCGCGATACGGTACTAATATCTAAATCAATTTGTTCGGCAATGTCTTTTAAAATCATTGGTCTGAGTTTCGATTCATCTCCACTCGAAAAATAGTCGTGTTGGTATTTTAAAATACAATGCATGGTAACCAACATTGTTTGATGGCGTTGTTGTAAAGCTTCAATAAACCATTGTGCCGATTCTATTTTGTTTTTAATAAAAGAGGAAGCCTCTTTGCTCGATTTTTCTTTAACACGCGAATATTCTTTTAGCATTTGTATGTAATCGTCGCTAATTTTTAATTCGGGCAAGTTACGTTGATTAATGCTTAACTCGGGCACACCATCACTTACGTTGATGTTAAAATCGGGTACAACTTCGCTCATTTGCCCTTTATTATCTCCTTCTGAGTTTCCGGGGCGAGGGTTAAGGTGTGTTATTTCCGAAATTATTTCTTTTAACTCATCTTCTTCAATACCTAATTTTCGAATAATTTTATCGTAATGTTTTTTAGAAAACTCGTCCATCATTGTTTTAACAACTTCAATGGCACACAATGTTTCTTTAGTTTTAATAGGCTTTCTATCAAGCTGTATAAGCAAACACTCTTGCAAGCTACGCGCGCCAACACCAGCAGGGTCAAACTGTTGTATAAGTTTTAAAACATCTAACAATTCATCTTTACTTGTTGTAATGTTTTGCGAAAACGCTAAATCGTCCGATATTAATTCTAAATCGCGGCGTATGTATCCATCTTCATCAATGCAACCTATTAAATATAAACCAGTGGTGTATTGTTTTTCGTTAATATCGCGCAAGCCTAATTGTTCTTCTAATTGCGAATGAAAATCGGGCCCCTCAACAGCTACCGCCTGAAAAATTTCATCATCTTTACTACTGTTAGATATTTCATATTTGTAGGCGTCTAAATCGCCCGCATCCATGTAGTCTTCTAATTCGTAGCCATCATCTATTTTATCAATTTCTTTTTCTTCAAAATCACTTACCTCATCACCATCACTGGTTTCTACTTCATCATAATCGTCTTCGTTAGAGTCGGTATCTAAGTCGTTTAAATCTTCTTCGAGTGCGGGGTTAAGTTCAAGTTCTTCTTTAATGCGTTGTTCGAGTGCAACAGTAGGCAACTGCAACAACTTCATTAACTGAATTTGTTGCGGAGATAGTTTTTGTAATAACTTAAACTGTTGTGTTTGCCTTAGTGCCATAATATTAAAAGTAAATATAACAAAACAAGCATAAAGTTAATGCCGTTAAATAAATTTAGATGTTAAATTAATAGTTATAGTACGGGGCTATAAACCAATACACAACCACGCCAGTAATAGTTACATATAACCATATTGGATAACTAAAGCGCGTTAATTTTTTGTGCTTAATTCTCTCATCTTTTAAACCATAATAAAAAGATAACAAAACTAATGGTAACACAATGGCCGCTAAAATAATATGACTTATTAAAATTGTTAAATAAATGTTGCGAGTGCCAGCAACTGCTAGTTTTTCTAAGCCATCTAAAACGTGGTTGTGATCTACATCGCCATAAATAGTATCGGGTATAAAATAGTGGGCTGTTACATAAGTGATGATGAATAATGCCGATAAAAAAAACGCTGTTAAATTTAATTTTTTGTGTAGTGTTATGTTTTTGTTTTTAATAGCCCACAACGATGCGATTAACAAAACGCTACACGTGCCATTAATGCAAGCGTTTACAAAAGGGAGTTTATAAATAAACAACGGAAACGTTTGAGGCACAGGTATTAATTTTTGATTTAAAACCAAAATTAGTGCAAACACTAAAACGCTAACAACTAGTACTGTTTTAAAAACTATTTTATCGTTTTGATTATTTGGAGTTTGTTGTAGCATTAAGATTATATTTTTAAGCATTTAAATTAACTAATTGGTGATACAAAAAAACCTCGCATTAACGAGGTTTTTTTGAAAAACATTATTTTTCTTTGTTATGAAAAAGCATTAAAGCCAGTAACATCCATACCTGTAATTAATAAATGTATGTCGTGAGTTCCTTCGTAAGTGATAACACTTTCTAAGTTCATCATGTGGCGCATAATAGGATACTCACCTGTAATACCCATACCGCCATGTATTTGACGTGCTTCGCGTGCAATTTGCAAAGCCATATTAACGTTGTTGCGTTTAGCCATACTAATTTGCGCAGGTGTTGCTCGGTGTTCGTTTTTTAAAACACCTAAGCGCCAAGTTAATAATTGTGCTTTTGTAATTTCGGTAATCATTTCGGCTAATTTTTTTTGTGTTAACTGAAATGCACCAATTGGTTTACCAAACTGAATACGCTCTTTGCTATAGCGTAATGCACTATCGTAACAATCCATTGCGGCTCCAATTACGCCCCAAGCAATACCAAAACGCGCACTGTTTAAACAACCCAAAGGCCCTTTTAAACCTTTAACGTTTGGTAAAATATTTTCTTTTGGCACTAATACATTATCAAACACCAATTCGCCTGTTGCACTTGCTCGCAAGCTCCATTTTCCGTGTGTTTCGGGTGTTGTAAAGCCTTTCATGCCACGCTCAACAATTATCCCTCTAATTTCGCCTGCCTCATCTTTAGCCCAAACCACTGCAATATCAGCAAATGGCGAGTTACTAATCCACATTTTTGCACCATTTAGTAAAACATTTTTTCCGTCACCTGCATCTTTATAATTAGTAAGCATTCCATTAGGATTACTGCCATGGTCGGGCTCTGTTAAACCAAAACAACCCATCATTTCGCCTGTTGCTAATTTTGGCAAGTATTTTTTACGCTGCTCCTCGCTACCATAAGTATAAATAGGATACATTACTAACGAACTTTGTACAGATGCTGTAGAGCGCAAGCCACTATCACCACGCTCTAATTCCTGCATAATTAAACCATAACTAATTTGATCTAAACCCGCCCCGCCATATTCAACAGGTATATAAGGCCCAAAAGCACCAACCTCTGCTAAGCCTTTTATCCATTGTTTAGGAAACGTTGTTGTTTGGCAAGCGTCTTCAACAATTGGTGTTACTTCTTTTTTTACCCATGCGCGAGCCGTATCACGAATTAATTTGTGTTCATCACTTAACAATTCATCCATTAAGTAGTAATCGTGTGCTTGAAAATTATCTGTTGCCATAGTTTTAGTTATATAAAGTGTGCAATATTACAAATATCTAAGTGATTTTCAAAGTTAGATTAGCGTTAAAGCCGTGTAAAATAGCATACAAAAAACTTTTTTTGAGAAAATGCAAAAAAAGTTATGTTTTTTTTTGCAACAACAAAAACTATTACTAAATTTGCCACCCCAAAACACGGGAACGTTCTTTTAAAAAACAATAAATAAGCCGAAGTAGCTCAGTTGGTAGAGCCACTGATTTGTAATCAGTAGGTCGGGGGTTCGAGTCCCTTCTTCGGCTCTTTTAAAATGGGGATATACCAGAGTGGCCAAATGGGACAGACTGTAAATCTGTTGCGCGAGCTTCGGAGGTTCGAATCCTCCTGTCCCCACAGAGTAACGATGGTTGTCGCATTGTTAATAGTGATTAAGCGAAAGTAGCTCAATTGGTAGAGCTCCAGCCTTCCAAGCTGGAGGTTGCGGGTTCGAGACCCGTCTTTCGCTCAAAAAAATGAGTTTGTGAAGTTGATGAATAACCGTATAGACGGACAAAAAGCAGTAAAATCTGTATGTGCGATTTAATTGTTTTTTGATAGTCCCTGTAAAAAGTGGGACTTTTCGCATATACAAAAACCAGTTCTTTTAAATAAAGCAAACGGCAGATTAAAAAATTATGCAAAATGTGTAATAATAAGCTGTTGTAGCTCAGTGGTAGAGCACCTCCTTGGTAAGGAGGAGGTCGGCGGTTCAATCCCGCTCAACAGCTCAAAAAAAGAAGATTAAAAAACATAAATAAATAAAATAATAACAATTAAACAAAAATAACAATGGCAAAAGAAAAATTCGACCGTTCCAAACCACATGTAAACATTGGAACTATTGGTCACGTAGATCACGGTAAAACTACATTAACAGCTGCAATTACAGTTGTATTAGCATCTAAAGGTTTATCAGAAGTAAGAGATTTCTCTTCTATTGATAATGCTCCAGAAGAAAAAGAGCGTGGTATTACTATCAATACATCTCACGTAGAGTATTCAACAGCATCTCGTCACTACGCTCACGTAGATTGTCCAGGACATGCTGATTATGTAAAAAACATGATTACAGGTGCTGCACAAATGGACGGGGCTATTTTAGTAGTAGCTGCAACTGATGGGCCAATGCCTCAAACTCGCGAGCATATCTTATTAGCTCGTCAAGTTGGTGTACCTTCTATCGTTGTATTCATGAACAAAGTGGATATGGTTGAAGATCCTGAGTTGTTAGAATTAGTTGAAATGGAAATTCGTGAATTATTGTCATTCTATAAGTTTGATGGTGATAACACTCCAGTTATTCAGGGTTCTGCATTAGGGGGTTTAAATAACGATCCAAAATGGGTTGATAAAATTATGGAATTAATGGATGCTGTTGATAGCTTTATTCCATTACCTCCACGCGAAAAAGATAAGCCATTTTTGATGCCGGTTGAAGACGTGTTTACAATTACTGGTCGTGGTACTGTTGCTACAGGTCGTATCGAAACAGGTGTAATCAACTCTAACGATCCAGTTGAAATTTTAGGAATGGGTGACGAAAAATTAACGTCAACTGTAACTGGTGTTGAGATGTTTCGTAAAATTTTAGATTACGGCGAAGCTGGAGATAACGTAGGTTTATTGTTACGTGGTATTGATAAGGCTGATATCCGTCGTGGTATGGTTATCGTTAAACCAGGTTCAATCAAAGCTCACAAAAAGTTCAAAGCTGAGGTTTATATTTTGAAAAAAGAAGAAGGTGGTCGTCATACGCCATTCCATAACAAATACCGTCCTCAATTCTATTTACGTACAACCGATGTAACTGGAGAAATTTCTTTAGAAGAAGGACGCGAAATGGTTATGCCAGGCGATAACGTTACAATTATAGTTGAATTACACTCGGCTGTAGCTATGGATAAAGGATTACGTTTTGCAATGCGTGAAGGTGGTCGTACTGTAGGTGCTGGTCAGGTAACTGAAATTTTATCGTAATAACAATTAATTTTTTAGCAAAATGGCTTGCCTTTTAGGCTTAGCCATTTTGCTATTTAAAATAAAATGTTTTACGGGCGTAGTGCAACGGTAGAATATCGGTCTCCAAAACCGCTGATGGGGGTTCGAATCCCTCCGCCCGTGCCAAAACAAATGTTGAGTGTTTAATTTTAAGTTTTTAATACATAATACTATAAATTACACGCTTAAAATTTAAAACTAAAAATGATATGAGTAAGTTAGGAACATATATAGCAGAAACAAAAGAAGAGTTATTTGACAAAGTAACATGGCCAACATGGCCTGAGCTTCAAAGCAGTGCAATATTAGTTATGGTTGCCTCAACAATTATTGGGTTAATTGTTTGGGCAATGGATATGGGATTTAGTAAGTTAATGGAATTAGCTTATCAAATGGTTAACGGATTATAATTTTACACTAACTTAAAATGGCAGAAATAGTAAATAAAGAAACTTCTTCAATTGTTAAAAAATGGTATGTAGTACGTGCTATTAGCGGACAAGAGAAAAAAGTAAAACAATACATTGAGGTTGAGATTAATCGTTTAAAATTAAACGATTATGTATCTCAGGTATTAATCCCTACTGAGAAGTTTATTCAAATTCGTAACGGTAAAAAAATTCAAAAAGAACGCTCGTTTTATCCAGGCTATGTATTAATTGAAGCTGCTTTGGCAGGTGAAGTAACCCATATCATTAAAAACATTACAGGTGTTATCGGTTTTTTAGGTGAAACTAAAAGAGGAGAAGCTGTTCCGATGCGATTATCAGAAGTTAATCGTATTTTAGGTAAAGTAGATGAATTAACAGAGTCAGAAAGTATAGTAACAAGTAATTACGTAATTGGCGAATCGGTTAAAGTAATTAACGGACCATTTAACGGATTTAATGGAGTTATTGAAGAGATAAACGAAGAAAAAAAGAAAATTAAAGTAACGGTTAAAATTTTTGGGCGCAAAACACCAGTAGAATTAAGTTTTGGAGAAGTAGAAAGAGAGTAATAAAAAAATTGAAAAGATGTAAAATTATGTTAAAAATGAGCCGCTTTGCTGCTTCCAACTCAAAGTCAAATTTAACAAACTAATTTACGCCTAACAATAGTAACAAATAAATAAAAACAAAAAAATGGCAAAAGAGTTATCAGCAATTGTAAAGCTTCAAATTAAAGGTGGAGCTGCTAACCCGTCGCCTCCAATTGGACCTGCATTAGGTGCTAAAGGTGTAAACATTATGGAGTTTTGTAAGCAGTTTAATGCTCGAACTCAAGAACAAGCTGGTAAGGTATTACCAGTTTTAATTAATGTTTATGCTGATAAGACATTTGATTTCGTTATCAAACGTCCACCAGCTGCAATACAAATTATGGAGTTGGCTAAGGTTAAAGCAGGATCAGGTGAAAGTAACCGTAAAAAAGTTGGATCAATATCTTGGGATGAAATTCGCACTATTGCAACTGACAAAATTGTGGACATGAACTGTTTCACAATTGAAGCAGCTATGCGTATGGTTGCGGGCACAGCTCGTAGTATGGGTGTAACGGTTACAGGAGATGCTCCCGTAAACTAAATTATTAATTATTAACCAAAAACAAAGCTTAAAAATGGCAACGTTAACTAAAAAAAGAAAAGTAGCAGATGCTAAGTTCGATACGAACAAAGCACACTCTGTTGCTGAAGCGACAAAAGTGGTAAAAGAAATTACTACCACTAAGTTCGATGCTTCTGTGGATCTTGCGATCCGTTTAGGAGTTGATCCTCGTAAAGCTAATCAAATGGTTCGTGGCACTGTTACCTTACCTCACGGTACGGGTAGAGTTATGCGTGTTTTAGCAATTGTAACTCCCGATAAGGAGGCAGAAGCTAAAGCAGCAGGAGCGGATTTCGTTGGATTAGACGAGTATATCGAAAAAATTAAAAACGGGTGGACAGATGTTGACGTAATCATCACTATGCCTTCAGTAATGGGTAAAGTTGGTGCATTAGGTCGCGTATTAGGCCCTCGTGGTTTAATGCCTAACCCCAAAACAGGTACTGTAACAATGGATATTGCAAAAGCAGTAACTGATGCAAAAGGCGGTAAAATTGATTTTAAAGTTGATAAAGCTGGAATTATTCATGCAGGTATTGGCAGAGCATCTTTTGATGCCGACAAATTAGCCGAAAATGCAATGGAAGTTTTAACTGCAGTAGTAAAATTAAAACCATCGTCAGCAAAAGGTACTTATGTAAAATCTGTATTTATGAGTAGCACAATGAGTGCTGGCATTCAAATCGATCCAAAATCATTTAACTAAAAAAACAAATCTGTTTTATGAACAAACAAGAAAAAACACAGGAAATAGAAAGACTATTAGGGGTATTAAACGCTAATACAAAAATCTATTTAGCTGATTGTTCTTCTTTAACAGTAGAAAAGGTTGGTCAATTACGTCGTTCGTTTTTTGAAAAGAAAGTAACGATGCAAGTTGTAAAAAACACACTTTTAGCGAAAGCTTTAGAGCGTGCAAACGACAGCAATTTGGCCGAGTTAATCCCTGCTTTAAAAGGCGAAACAGCATTAATTTTAACAGATACATCAAATGTGCCAGCTAAAATTATTAAAGCGTTTCGTAAAGGTGGCGATAAGCCTAAATTAAAAGCAGCTTATGTTGAAGATATGGTATTTATTGGCGACGATAAATTAGAATCTTTAGCTGGATTAAAATCGAAAAACGAATTAATCGGAGATATCATCGGTTTATTACAAGCACCAATACAACGCGTTATTGGCGGCTTAGAAAATAAATTTAAAGGTACCGAAGAAGAAGCGGCAGCTTAATTTACTGAATAAAAAAGAATAATCAACGCTTACATAAGTAAGCAAACAAATTAAAAACTAAAACAATAACAAATTAAACTAATAATAAAATGGCAGACGTAAAAGCAATCGCTGAAACATTAGTAAACTTGACAGTTAAAGAGGTTCAAGAATTAGCAACAGTATTAAAAGATGAGTATGGTATCGAGCCAGCAGCAGCAGCAGTAGTTGTAGCAGCAGGTGGTGGTGCTGAGGCAGCAGTAAAAACATCGTTTGATGTAATTTTATTAGAAGCTGGTGCAGCTAAATTAGGTGTAGTTAAAGCAGTAAAAGACTTAACAGGCTTAGGATTAAAAGAAGCTAAAGATTTAGTGGATGGCGCTCCAAAACCAGTTAAAGAAGGAATCTCTAAAGAAGAAGCTGAGTCTATTAAAAAGACTTTAGAAGAAGCTGGCGCAAAAGTAGAAGTAAAATAATTTACTTATCAAATTAGGTGTTAAGGCTTTGTTTACTAGTGTAAACAACCTTAACCCTTTTTCTGCTTTTAGTAATTGGCGTAACTCTTTTAGAATACTAACTAATAAACTACATTACATTGGCTACAGCAATTAAAAAATCAACGAGAATAAACTTCTCTTCAAACAAATTTCCAGTTGAATATCCAGATTTTTTGGATATACAAGTAAAATCTTTTCAAGATTTTTTTCAACTTGAAACAACACCAGATAACCGAAAAAACGAAGGTTTATTTCGAGTATTTGCCGAAAACTTTCCTATTTCAGATGCGAGAAATAATTTCGTATTAGAATTTTTGGATTATTTCGTAGATCCACCGCGTTATGCACTTGAAGAGTGTATTAGCCGTGGATTAACTTATTCGGTACCGTTAAAAGCTAAATTAAAGCTGTATTGTACCGATCCTGAACATGAAGATTTTGAAACCATTGTGCAGGACGTTTATTTGGGAACAATTCCGTACATGACACCAAAAGGTTCTTTTGTAATCAATGGTGCCGAACGTGTTATCGTGTCTCAATTACACCGTTCTCCAGGCGTGTTCTTCGGACAAAGCCGTCACGCAAATGGTACTAAATTATATAGTGCTCGTGTTATCCCTTTCAAAGGTTCGTGGATTGAATTTGCAACTGACATTAATAATGTGATGTATGCATACATTGACCGTAAGAAAAAATTACCTGTAACAACGTTATTACGTGCTATTGGTTTTGAAAGCGATAAACAAATTTTAGAAATTTTTGGTTTAGCTGACGAAGTAAAAGTTTCGAAAGCGGGTTTAAAACGTGAAGTTGGTCGCAGGCTAGCCGCTCGTGTTTTAAAAACATGGATTGAAGATTTTGTAGATGAAGATACTGGAGAAGTTGTTTCAATTGAGCGTAACGAAGTTATTTTAGATCGTGAAACGATTTTGGATGATGCACACATTGATTTAATTGCAGATAACGGAGTAAAATCTATTATTTTACATAAAGAAGACGTTAATACGGCTGATTATGCAATTATTTATAACACTTTACAAAAAGATTCAACAAACTCAGAAAAAGAAGCAATCGAGTATATTTACCGATTACTTCGTAATGCCGAGCCACCTGATGAAGAAACGGCACGTGGAGTTATTGATAAATTATTTTTCTCTGATAAACGTTACGATTTAGGTGAGGTTGGTCGATTCCGTATTAATAAAAAACTAGGAATAGACATTCCAGCAAGTATTCGTGTCTTAACTAAGGAAGATATTATCTTAATCATGAAATATTTGATTGAGTTAATTAATTCAAAAACAGATGTGGATGATATTGATCACTTATCTAATCGTCGTGTACGTACAGTTGGCGAACAATTATTTTCTCAATTTGGTGTTGGTTTAGCGCGTATGGCTCGTACAATTCGCGAACGTATGAATGTTCGTGATAACGAGGTATTTACACCAACCGATTTAATTAACGCAAAAACATTATCCTCTGTAATTAATTCGTTCTTTGGAACTAATCAATTATCTCAGTTCATGGATCAAACCAACCCGTTATCGGAGATTACGCATAAGCGTCGCCTTTCGGCACTAGGGCCAGGAGGTTTATCTCGTGAGCGTGCAGGTTTTGAGGTGCGTGACGTTCACTACACTCACTATGGGCGTTTATGTACAATTGAAACGCCAGAAGGACCAAATATTGGATTAATATCTTCGCTTTGCGTATTCGCAAAAGTTAATAAATTAGGATTTATTGAAACGCCTTTCCGTTCAGTAACTGGCGGTAAAGTTGATGTAAATAAAGGAATTACTTATTTAACAGCCGAAGAAGAAGATCAAAAAAACATTGCTCAAACCAGTGCAGAACTTGATGAAAAAGGAAACTTTGTTAGTAAAAAAGTTACCGCTCGTTATGAAGGCGATTTTCCAGTATTAGAACCAAGTCAAATTAATTTGATGGACGTGGCCCCTAATCAAATTGCATCTATTGCAGCATCATTAATTCCGTTTTTGGAGCACGATGATGCTAACCGTGCCTTGATGGGATCAAACATGCAACGTCAAGCAGTACCTTTAATGCGACCCGAGGCACCAATAGTTGGTACAGGTATTGAGGCTCGTGTAGCCGAAGATAGTCGTGTGTTAATTAATGCAGAAGGCGAAGGAATTGTTGAATATGTTGATGCTCGAGAAATTACCATACGTTATAACAGAACTAACGACGAGCGTTTAATAAGCTTTGATGGAGATGTTAGAACATATAAATTAACTAAATTTCAAAAAACAAATCAAAGTACTTGTATGAATTTAAAACCTATCGTTAAAAAAGGCGATAAAGTTGTTAAAGGACAGGTATTATGTGATGGTTATGCAACAGATAATGGCGAACTAGCAATTGGACGCAACTTAAAAGTAGCGTTCATGCCTTGGAAAGGTTACAACTTTGAGGATGCTATCGTAATTTCTGAACGCGTAATACGTGATGATATTTTTACATCTATTCATATTGATGAATATTCGTTAGAAGTTCGTGATACTAAACGAGGCATGGAAGAGTTAACTCCAGATATTCCAAATGTAAGTGAAGAAGCCACTAAAGATTTAGATGAAAAAGGAGTAATTCGCGTTGGCGCTGAGGTTAAAGAAGGTGATATTTTAATTGGAAAAATTACTCCAAAAGGAGAAACTGACCCATCTCCTGAAGAAAAACTATTACGCGCTATTTTTGGTGATAAGGCAGGCGATGTTAAAGATGCATCGTTACGCGTATCTCCATCTGTAAAGGGTGTTATTGTTGATAAAAAATTATTTTCGCGCGCAATTAAAGATAAAAAGCAAAAAGCAGATGAAAAACCATTAGTTGAAAAGCTAGATGCAGATCATCACAAAGCAATTGCCAATATCAAATACCAATTAATCGAAAAACTATTCGAATTGGTTAACGGCCGCACTTCTCAAGGTGTACATAACATTTTAGGCGAAGAGGTAATTACTAAAGGAACTAAGTTTACTCAGCGATTATTAGAAAAAATTGATTTTTCGGAAGTAAATCCAGGTAACTGGACAACTGACAAAGATAAAAACGAGCAAATTGAACGTTTGTTACACAACTTTATGATTAAGTTTAACGATCATTTAGGCCAATACAAGCGTACTAAATTTCAAATTACAGTAGGTGACGAGTTACCAAACGGTATTGTACAATTAGCAAAAGTTTACATT
Organism: Bacteroidota bacterium; assembly: GCA_043718985.1. GTDB lineage: Bacteria > Bacteroidota > Bacteroidia > B-17B0 > Aurantibacillaceae > UBA4416. Next base: position 13,902 of record JAYSUQ010000099.1, read on the forward strand.
GCTCAAAAACGTAAGTTAAAAGTAGGTGATAAAATGGCTGGTCGTCACGGTAACAAAGGTATTGTTGCTCGTATTGTTCGCGACGAAGATATGCCGTATTTAGAAGATGGAACTCCGGTTGATATCGTTTTAAATCCGTTAGGTGTGCCATCTCGTATGAACTTAGGTCAAATTTACGAAACAGTATTAGCTTGGGCAGGGCAAAAATTAAATTTAAAGTTTGCAACACCAATTTTTGATGGAGCATCTATGACAGAAATTGATGAATACGCTAAAAAAGCTGGTATTCCTCAATACGGTCGTACTTACTTATACGATGGTGGAACTGGCGATAAATTTGATCAACCTGCAACCGTAGGTATCATTTATATGTTAAAATTAGGACATATGGTTGATGATAAAATGCACGCTCGTTCTATTGGGCCATATTCGTTAATTACACAACAACCATTAGGTGGTAAAGCACAATTTGGTGGTCAGCGTTTTGGTGAGATGGAGGTTTGGGCATTAGAAGCATACGGTGCAGCTAACGTGTTACAGGAATTATTAACCATTAAATCGGATGATGTAATGGGTCGTGCAAAAGCTTATGAAGCAATTGTAAAAGGCGAAAACATTCCAGCTCCTGGTATACCAGAGTCGTTTAATGTATTAATGCACGAATTGCGTGGATTAGCGTTAGATGTAACATTAGACTAAGATACACTTTAAACACTGGTGGCTGACGGTTGTTGAGCCTGTCGAAACATCGAAGCCACTAGTGAATAAGGAAAATGAATTTTTATTATCACTAAAACCAAAAAGCAAAAAAATGGCTTTAAGAAAAGATAACAAAGT
>JAYSUQ010000100.1:0-1821 GCA_043718985.1 Bacteroidota bacterium
ATATTAAGATAGAGATGGATAAATTAATTATTAAAATAAAGCAAATTTTAGAAGCAGAAAAATACACATTTGAGCAATTAGCTACTTACTTAAATTTAACAGAACAAGCCCTCGAAACTGGACTACTTAACAAAACCTTAGAATTACGTTACCTCGAAGAAATATCAAAAACACTAAAAGTACCCTTGTATAGTTTTTTTAGAGATACAAATGCTATTGAAAATTTAAACGAAAAGCCTTTTTTTGTAAACAAATTATGGAACGATGGCGAAGATGTTAGCCCACAAAAATTAATAGAAGAAATTGCATTATTAAAACAAGCAATTGAATACAAAGAAAAAGAATTAAATAAAAAATTTAAAAAACAATAATGACTACAGATTTGATACTTACTTTATTTTTAGTTTTACTTAACGGTTTTTTTGTAGCCGCCGAATTTGCATTAGTAAAAGTACGTGCATCGCAAATAGATATTAAAATACAAAAAGGTAGTAAGCGCGCTGTAATTGCCAAACAATTAGTTGATAGGTTAGATGCTTACTTATCGGCAACACAACTTGGTATAACATTAGCATCGTTAGCTTTAGGTGCAATTGGCGAAGAGGTTATATCTCATATTGTAATTCGTTTTTTCGAAAACTCAGGTTTTGCTATTTCGGCAATTACTGTTCATAGCATATCGCTACCAATAGCATTAACGTTGTTAACTATTTTTCATGTTACCATTGGCGAGCAAATACCAAAAATGATTGGTATAAAATACAGTATGGAAACTATTTTATTTGTAGCCTGGCCTATGCGAATTTTTTATTTTGTTTTTGGACCATTTATTTGGTTTTTAAATAAATCGTCTAATTTTATTTTGAGGCTAATGGGTATAAAAAAAGTAGGCGAAGATGATGTGCATACCGAAGAAGAGTTACGTTTAATATTAACCGAAAGTGAAGAAGGCGGAGCCATAAAACCAAGCGAAAACGAGTTAATACAAAACGTATTTGATTTTGATGATCGGTTTGTTAAACAAATTATGGTACCTCAAAATCGTATAATTGCCATTGATGTAGAACTTGGAAGAACTGAAATGATTAAAAAAGTAATAGATGAAGGGTACTCTCGATTACCAATTTATTTAGGCGATATTGATAACGTTATTGGTGTTGTGCACAGTAAAGATTTATTAAAAGCTGTAATAGATAATAAATTTAAAACCATTAGAGATATTATGCGTCCTGCACATTTTGTACCCGAAAGTATGCAGGTTAATAGTTTATTAAAAGATTTTCAAAAACTACACATACAAATGGCTATTGTAACTAATGAGTTTGGCGCAACAGCTGGTGTTATTACTATGGAAGATATTATTGAAGAGTTAGTTGGCGAAATACAAGATGAGCACGATGAAGAAAAACCAACTGTTGAAAAGAAAAGTGAAACTGAATATATTATTAATGCACACGCAAATTTAGGCGATGTTAACGAATCGTTACCGATGACAATTACCGAAAACCCTAAATACGAAACCGTATCGGGATTAATAAATTTTTTATGGGGACGAATACCAGGCGTTAACGAAAAGCGTTACTACGAAGGTTATGAAATAACAATTTTGCAACGCAAAAAACAAACAGTTGAGTTTGTTAAGTTTAGAGTTTTAGATAAAGATAAGGTTGAGTAATATTAATTTAATCTTTAAATTTATGATGACTGCTAGTTAAAATAAAGCTATTCAATAATTAATTTTTTACTTATTTGTTGTTGACTTCCTGTATTGGTAATTTTCACAATGTAAGCACCGCTACTTAAGTTAGATGTTTTTAGTGT